>WGMQ01000103.1 GCA_016125005.1 bacterium
AGATCAAGTTCGTGCGCGGCGACGAGGTCATGATCCCGTCGCATACGTTTGTGGCCACGGCGGAAAGTGTGCGGCTGGCCGGGGCGACTCCTGTCTTCGTGGACGTGAACCCGGACACCTGGGTGATGGACATCGAGACGGTCAAGCAACGGTGGCGGTCGCGCGTGAAGGCCATTGTGCCGGTGCATCTATACGGGATGCCGGTCGACATGAATCCGATCGTGGAGTTTGCCGCGGAGAAGGGCGTCCCGGTGATCGAGGATGCGGCACAGGGACACGGTGCGCGCTACCACGGCAAGCGCGTGGGAAGCCTTGGCTGGGCCGCGGCGTTCAGCTTTTTCCCCGGCAAGAATCTCGGAGCCTTCGGCGATGCAGGCGGCGTGACGACCAACGATCACAAGCTGGAGGAAGCCGTTCGTCTATACATCAACCACGGTCGTCGCGAGAAGTACGAGCACATCGCGATGGGAAACAACTATCGCCTCGACACGATGCAGGCCGCATTGCTGGAGGTGAAGGTGAAGTACCTGGATGCGTGGAATGCGCAGCGGCGGGCTTTGGCTGCGCGATATCGCGAGAACCTCTCGCGCGAGCCGTTCGCCTCCGCTCCCGTGCGATTCCAGCAGGACACACCGGGCGCCGAGTCGGCCTTCCACCTCTTTGTGGTTACCCTGCCGAAGCGCGATCGCGTGGCCGAGGAACTGAAGAAGCGCGGTGTCCCCACGGGCATTCATTACCCGATCCCCGTGCACCTGCAGCCTTCGATGCGCGACGTTTCCCCAAATGCAGAGGGGACGCTGCTGACCACGGAGCGGCTTGCGCTCAACATCCTGAGCCTTCCCATGTGCCCCACCATGTCGATCACCGACGTGGACGATATTTGCGACATTCTCCGCATTGTGCTGACCCTCTGAAAGCGAAAGGAAAGACCCCATGAGCACCACCTGGCTCGTCACAGGCGGAGCAGGATTCATCGGCAGCAATTTCGTCCGCCTGGCGTTGGAGGAATCGCGCGCCGACAAGGTGGTGGTGCTCGACGCGCTCACCTACGCGGGCAACCTGGAGAACCTGCTCCCCTACCTTGAAGGCGACAAGCGGCTGGTATTCGTGCGCGGCGACATCGCCAAGGCCCCGGACGTCGAGGCGGTCTTCGCCGAGCATGCTCCCACGCAGGTCTTTCACTTTGCCGCCGAGTCCCATGTGGATCGCAGCATCGACGACCCGGCGCCCTTTGTCTATACGAACGTGCTCGGCACGCAGGTGCTCCTGAACGCGGCGCGGCGCCATGCCACCAAGCGCTTCGTCATGGTGAGCACCGACGAGGTCTACGGCGCGCTGGCGCTTGGGACCACGGATCGCTTCCACGAGAAGCTGCCCTACAATCCATCCTCGCCCTACGCGGCCAGCAAGGCTTCGGCGGATCTACTGGCGAAGGCCATGTTCCACACCTACGGCATGGATGTGGTCATCACCAACTGCTCGAACAATTATGGTCCGTACCAGTTCCCGGAAAAACTGATCCCGCTGATGATCATGAACGCCTTCGCGGGCGAGTCGTTGCCGGTCTACGGCGACGGTCTATACGTTCGCGACTGGATTCATGTGGAGGATCACTGCCGCGGTGTGATGGCGGTGGCGGAGCGCGGCCGCGCGGGCGAGACCTATTGCATCGGCACAGAGAACGAGCAGCCGAACATCGCCATCGTGCGGAAGATCCTCGAACTGACTGGACGCGACGAATCGCTGATTCGCTACGTGAAGGACCGGCCCGGCCACGACCGCCGCTACTCCATCGATCCGACCAAGGTGAAGGCCGAAACCGGCTGGAGTCCCCAGATCGCGTGGGAAGAAGGGATCCGCTCGACCGTCGAGTGGTATCGCTCGAATGCGCAGTGGCTCCAGCGGATTAAGTCGGGCGAGTTCCGCAGCTACTATGACAAGATGTACGCCGGGCGCTGACCCGGGTTGGAGACGACCTGCCCCTGGGCAGACAAAAGAGCGGGGGGCGCTGAACCGATCAGCGCCCCCCGCTCTTTTGGTATCGATGTGGAGGAGGAGAGTCTTCCCGCCAGACAATTCTCAGGGCGTTGCGCCGATCAGGGAGTCGAGTTCCGTGCGCAGTTCCTTCTCGTAATCCTCGGAAATCCCGACGTGAACCTTCACCACGTTGCCCTTCTTGTCGATCAGGACCGTCTGGGGGATCGAGGAGGCAAGATAGGCGCGGGCTACGGCGGAATCCTTGTCGAGCAGGACTTCGACGTCGAGTTTGTTGGCCTTGAGGAAGGACTGCACGACGTCGACGGGATCCTCGATGTTCACAGTGTAGACGGCGACGCCCTTGTCCTTGTATTCCTTGGTCAGCTTGTCGATGACGGGGAGCGCACGGCGGCAGGGCCCGCACCAACTCGCCCAGAAATCGAGGACCACGACGTCCTTGCCCACGTGGGAAGCGATATCGACCGACTCGCCTTGCAGGCTGGTCAGCTTGACAGGCGGTGCGGGCTTTCCCTGAAGCGCCACTGCTGCGTCCTGCGGCTCCTGCATCTTCTGAAGTTCCTCGTTAAGTGAGGCGACCTTCTTGGCGCCTTCCGGTGCCTGGAAGACGAAAGCCGTGTCGGCAGGGGCGCTATCGGCCCACTTGAAGCTATAAGTGGTGGTGACACTTTCGCCTTCACCCATGACGATGCGGTCGAGTCGGGGCGGATCGGCGGGGGAAAGGAGGAAGTAGGCGGCGCCTTCCTTGGTCTTGAAGTCGATGCGGCGCGCCTTGTTGCCGTCGACGGTGACTTCCCCGGCATAGACCTGGTCGTCGCCCATGCTGATCAACTGGTCGCTTTTGTCGGTGCCCAGCATGGCGGGTAAGAGACTGAGGTCGGCCATGGGATCGGCGCTGGTGAGGGCCTTGAGCGAGGCCGGAGCGGGGACGACCTCATACATGCCGAGATCGATCAAGTAAGTGGTCAGTTCCGTTCCGTTGCTGACGCGGGCCTCAGCCACGACGCCATCCATCATGCTAAGTCGGCGGAACTTGTTGGGCTGGGCAGTAGCCAGATCGAAGGAAATCCTGCGCTCGATTTGGCGAGGTCCCTCGGGGGCGGCCACGGTCCCCTTTGAAACCACGTCGATAATCACTTGGTGACTGGTCGATGACTGAATCGCCTTCACCGTGGCGGCCAGCAATTCAGCGGATTGGGCATCAGGAGCGGCGAACACGGTACCAGAGATGAGGAGTAGCGCTGCGGCGCTGGCCCCGAGGCGAGTGGTTGTCTTTGGGGTCATGGGAAATATCTCCGGATGGGTGTCTGTGGACGGGCCACGATGGCTCAGGTTGTCGCCAAGTAGTTAGCCGGATTGGTGCCAAGGCGCTGCAAGGGGAAGAATGGGTGCGAGTTGGGGCATTCCCTCCGGGAGTTTGGGCGCCGATACTCCTTGACGGGAGGAGAAGGCGACGTGCCATTGTTACCTCTCGCCGGGAAAACTGAACTGGCGTTCAACACGATCGTGGGCTTTTTGCCCGGGTCGTCGAACGATTTCGCGGTCCATCGCGACGCGACATCATCGCAACGGAGTCATTATGCAGGTAAAGCAGGTTTCAGAGCTTCTTGGTATCGAGCCGAAAGCGGTCATTTCGGAGGTCGAGGCGCTACGCCAGGAGTTCCAGGACAAAGGATACAAGCTTGCCAAGAAGCTAAACGCGGGATCGAGCCTCGAAGAGGATCTGGTCCGCGACCTACTTGCCTCGCTGGACACAAAGAAGCAGCGCCGCGCCGCCGCCGATCAGGCGGCGGACCAGCGCCGCGTGCGCGAGGAAGAAGAGCGCCGTCGCGCCGCCGATGAAATCCAGCGGCAAAAGGAAGAGGCCGAGCGGAAAGTCCGCCAGGAGGAAGCCCGCAAGCGCGCGGAGGCTGAACTCCAGCGCAAGCAGGCTGAACTCAAGGCCCTCGAGGAAACAGCGCGGCGCGAAGCCGAAGAGCGTGAGCGTCAGGCCGCTGCGGTCCGGATCGCCGAGGAAGCCCGTCTGGAGAAAGAGCGTGCGGAGCAGGCCGCTGCCGCTGCTGCGGCAGCGAAAGCTGCTGCTGCGGCACCTGCTCCCCCGCCGGCTCCCGTCGCCCCCGTTGCTCCCGCCCCGGCACCTGTCGAGCCTGCACCGGTTCGCCCGGTGGCGGCGGCGCCCGCGCCCCCGGCTCAGGATCGTCCGCGTCCCGCGGCTCCCCAGGCTCCGCTTGGAGCGCCCGCGGCTCCGCGTTCCTTCATGCCCCAGGTCCCGCACCGGCCCGACTTGAGCCGTCCGTCGCGCGAGAGCTACGACCGCGGCCCCCGCAATTATGATCGCCCGCAGGGTGACCGCCCTCCGCGTAACTACGGAGATCGCCCGCAAGGCGATCGTCCGCAGGGTGACCGCCCGCCCCGTCCCTACGGCGACCGTCCGCAGGGTGATCGTCCCCAGGGCGATCGGCCTCCGCGCCCCTACAATGATCGCCCGCAAGGTGATCGTCCGCAGGGCGACCGCCCGCCCCGTCCCTACGGCGACCGTCCGCAGGGCGACCGGCCTCCGCGTCCCTATGGTGATCGCCCTCAGGGTGATCGTCCGCCCCGGCCCTACGGCGACCGCCCGCAAGGCGATCGTGGTCCGCGCCCCATGGGTGACCGTGGTCCCCGCCCCGACGGCCGTCCCGGCTTTGATCGCGGCGGTCCCGGCCGCAGTGGCCCCGGCGGTGGCGCTCGCCCCGCCTCACGCAATGACATCGACAACTTCATCAATGTGGGCTTCAATGCGCCTCCCGTTGACGACTTCAAGCCTCGCACCAAGGGCGTCCCTCGCGACACCAAGGGGAAGGTAAAACCGAACCCCAAGGCCAGCGACGAGGGCGCGAACAAGCCGAAGAAGTTGAAGGGCGCGGATGACGGTCGTCGTATTCGTCCAAGCCAGCTCTTCAACATGGACGTGTTCTCCGGTGGCGACAAGGCCTCGCGCGGCAAGCGCAAGCCCCAGAAGGGTGGGGCCCAGGCCCAGCAGGAAGAAGCGCCGAAGGTCATTCGCCTCAGCGGTGACTTCACCGTTGGCGAGTTCGCCGAGCGCACCGGCCTGGCCCTCAACGAGGTGATCAAGCGCCTGTTCCTTCGCGGCAACATGCTGACCGTGAACCAACTCATGGACCCGGACCTCGCTGAGGAACTGGCCATTGAGTTTGAAATCGAAGTCGCCATCGACCGCGAATCCGATGACAACGACATTGCCGAGTGGGTGAACGAGGAGGAGGATCCGGCTGATCTGGTGCCGCGTCCCCCGATCGTCACCATCATGGGTCACGTCGACCACGGCAAGACCTCGCTGCTCGACAAGATCCGTCAGGCCGACGTGGCCTCGGGCGAATTCGGCGGCATCACGCAGCACATCGGCGCCTATCACGTGAAGACGGCCAAGGGTGACATCGTGTTCCTCGACACGCCAGGTCACGAAGCCTTCACGGAGATGCGTTCACGCGGCGCCAACATCACCGACGTGGTGGTGCTGGTCGTCGCCGCCAACGATGGTGTCATGCCCCAGACGGTGGAAGCCATCAACCACGCCAAGGCCGCCAACGTGCCCATCATCGTCGCCATCAACAAGGTCGACGTGAATGGCGCCAACCCTGATCGTGTCATGCAGGAACTGATGAAGTACGAGCTGGTTGCCGAAAACTACGGCGGCGAAATCATCATGCTCCCGGTTTCGGCCCTCACCGGCCAGGGTCTCGATGAGTTGCTGGAGTACATCGCCCTGCAGACGGAAATGCTGGAACTCAAGGCCAACCCGGATCGCGATGCGGTCGGCACGGTCATCGAGTCCCACGTCGATCCCCTACGCGGTGCAGTGGCGACAGTCATCGTGGAGCGAGGCACCCTCCGCATCGGCGACTGCTTCGTGTGCGGCACTGAGTTTGGACGCGTCCGCGCCATGCGCGACGACCGCGACAAGCAACTGGAAGCAGCTGGCCCTGCCATCCCGGTGGAAATCCTTGGTCTTCGCGGAAGCCCCGTCGCTGGCGAGAAGTTCGTCGTCGTGCCGACGGAGAACGAAGCCCGCGAGATCGCCGAGACGCGCATGTCCCGTCGTCGCACCCGCGCCGCGGTGAACAAGCCCCATATCAGCCTCGATAACCTCGCCGATCGATTGGCCGAAGGCGAAGTCCTCACGCTCAACCTCATCATCAAGGGCGACGTGCAGGGCTCCGTGGAGGCCATCCGCGGCTCGCTGCTCAAGATCAAGAGCGACAAGGTCGCGATCCGCATTCTCCACGCAGCCGTGGGTGCGGTCAGCGTCTCTGACGTCCAGTTGGCCGACGCGTCCGAGGCCATCATCCTCGGGTTCAACGTCAGCGTCGATCCCGCCGCCCGCAGCATGGGCGAGGAAACAGGCGTCGACATCCGCAGCTACCAGATCATCTATGCCCTCCTTGAGGACATGGAGAAGGCCATGCTCGGCCTGCTCGCCCCCGAGTTCTCCGAGAAGGAAGAAGGTCGCGCCCTCGTCAAGGCCACCTTCAAGGCCTCCAAGGTCGGAACGGTCGCTGGTTGCCTCGTGCAGGAAGGCACCGTCGGCGTCGACCAGAAAGCTCGCCTTGTCCGTCAGGGCACGATCATCTGGCGCGGCAACCTCAAGTCCCTGCGCCGCGTGAAGGACGACGTCAAGGCGGTCCAGTCCGGCGTGGAATGCGGTATCGGACTCGAGAACTACAACGACGTGAAGGAAGGCGACATCATCGAGACGTACAGCCTGGTCCAGAAGGCCGTCAGCCTCATCAACACGCCGTAACCTCCCCAACACAAACCAAGGCAAAGCCCCCGGAGCGATCCGGGGGCTTTTTCATGACAGTTCGCGCCGCGGTGTTTCACCGTGCGGCGTTTCGAATGGTTGGGAGGGGGTGTAGGCGGCGGATGGTGGCCCCGGAGAGATTTGAACTCTCACGCCTTTCGGCGCCAGATCCTAAGTCTGGTGCGTCTGCCAGTTTCGCCACAGGGCCATCTGCCGAAAACGTGATCGCGGGTGGGTTGCGCTGTCAAGAGGCTCGGGCGAGTGGGAAGGATGGCATCTTCCTGTTTGACGTTCATGGGCGCCCGGTTGGTAGGTCGATCCATCGGACGACGCCCGACCGCAGGGGCGAGGCTCCGGGGAGACTGAACATGATGAAACGACTCGCTCTTGTCCTCTGCCTGCTCGCTGGGCACGCGATGGCCCAGCAAACCGGCCTGGAGGAGCGCATCCGCCTCCGCCATGTGAAGCCGTCGAAGATGGTCGAGCGGGTGGAGACCCTAGCCGGGCTGCCGGGCGAGGCGACACGCCAGCTCAAGGTCACGGCAGAGGACCAGACCGACACCCTGGTGATTCGCGTTCCCGCCAGCTATGGCGATCACCTGGACAAGGAACGTCTCCGGCTGCTGCTGCGCGAGTACGTGGCGCGGCTGGACCAGCCGGACCGCAAGGTGCTGATGCACGTCTACATGGTGCACAATACGCTGCTCACGGAGGAGGAGTTCGTGACGCTGGACCGGGAGCTGCGCCGCGGGCCGGTGCAGTTCCAACAGGGCACGACGAAGAAGGGCGTGGTCTTCCACAGCACGGGCGAGTACCAGGCGCTGGAGTTCGTGACGGTCGACAAGATGCAGGCGGAGCGCTTCGCGAAGACCCAGCCGGACCCGGTGATGGTGAAGGGGCGGATCCTGCCGAGCGTCCGCGAGGATGGGGTGGCGGCTGTGACGCTGGATTTGCAGGCGACGGCGAGCGGCCCGACGGCGTTCCTTGATGGCAACCGCGAGATTCACATCGGCGAGAGCGCGGCTCCCGGGAACAAGAAACCCCTCATCATCGTGGGCGGCCAGCGGCTGCCGATGGCGGACACGAAGAGCGAGGAAACGCCCGGGCGCTATGAGCTGATGGTCTACGTCTGGGTCGTGCCTGCGAAGGACAAGGCTACTCCGACCAAATCGCGCTGAGGAAGACGCCGAGTTTGCGCGGGTCGCCGTTGGCCAGCACCAGATCGGGGATGACAGGGCTGGCGACCTGAATGCGGACCTGCAGGAGCGGGCGGTGGACCTCCAGCGGGAAGCTCCGGTAGACCCAGTGGTCGATGCCGACGGGCATCTCGAACTTTCGATTGTTGAAGATGATTCGGGCGTCGACGGGGCGTCCGGCAATGCCGACGGGCCCTGAGACGAGCAGGTTCAGGCGCGTGGCCTCCTGTCGAACACGGAGTACCAGCGACGCGTCGGGACCGGAGGCGCGAAAGGGAAGTCCGCTACGTCCGTCCGCTTCGCGTTCGTGCCAGCCGGTGAGCAGCTGGCCCTCCCCACAGCGACCAACCACGATCATCTGCAAGTCCGGGTGGGTGGCGATGGGTCCCACACTCATCGGCCAAACCGCTTCATCATGCTGCTCACGCGCTGCATGGCCGAGGGGGAATCGGGCGCGCGGTTCCCCTCGCCGCCCTTCATGCGGGTGATCTCCTGCTCGTTCGCCACGATGGCAGCGCGGAGGCGATCCTCCAGGATGAGGGCCCCGTCGTTTTGGGCGGCGCGGGAGGAATCACCGGCCATCATCTCGATCATGCGGCCAAAGAAGCGGGCAGTCTCGACGTGCTCCTGACCGAGTTCATCCGGCAGGGAGAGGACGCCGCGATAGTCCTGGGGACGGCCACCGCGTCGCGCGACGATGACCCAGCGATAGGGAACGGAGATCGGCGGCGGAGCGGGCACAGCGGCCCAAGCCTGGTCGAGGCCCTTCCACACATTGTCCGTCTCGCCGCGAAGCTTGTTGATGAGCGACAGCGCCTGCCAGGTCACCCACTCGCCGAGGTCGTAGGAACTGACGACCTCCACGACTGCGTGAGAGGCGGGCCACTGGGCGACCACCTGATCGATCTGCGGAAGCCCGAAGCGGACATGCTCGTCGAGCCAGGGGTGCGGGGAGCGGAAGGCTTTCTCGTGGGCGCCCGCGAGAATCTTTTCCGCCGCAGCGACGCTCGGGTGGTAAAACGGCGCGGCGAGCACGACCAAATCGGAGGAAACGCGGCACAGTTCCTGAAGGAAATCGGCGCGTTTGTCGGCGGGGATGTGCTCCAGCGTGTCGATGCTGCTGACGGCGGAGAAGCTACTGTCCTCGAAGGGGATGCGGGCGCCGCTGCCGGTGACGTAGTCGGGGAGGTTGTCTGCCACCTGATCGAGCGTGGTGGCGTGCCATCGCGGCCACGAAGCAACGAAGGCGCGAGCGAAGGTACCCGGGTAGCCACCCACATCGAGCAACGCCGGATTGGCGTGATCGATGGTTTTTCCGTGGTGGAGAAGCAGCTCGGCGACGGCGCGGTACCTTCGCGCGGTGTCGGCGGGCAATGTACTGACATCCATTTCTTGGCAGACCTCAGTGGGGGTTGGTCAAGAGCGCCAGCGTCAGCGATAGAGGCGGTAGTCGATGCCGGGGAAAATGCTGTCCTTCTGCTCGAGGATTTCGAGCGTGGGCTTGTCGATGTTCTCGGCGATTAACTGTTCGTACAAGTCGTTGAATCGCAGCAGGTGGTCCTTGGTGCGCTTGATGGCATAACGCACCATGGTGTTGGTCTTCATGATGAAGGCCCAATCGCTCGACTGGGCAAGCACCAGCTCGCGTGCGGCCTGGTTGAGGGCACGGCGCTGGAGGTCCGTGGGCTTCTGGAACTTGCGGGCGAGCTCGATCATGCGCTCGGCCCCCTTGTGCAAGTGCCGGTAGATCCAGTCGTTGGAGTTGTCGAGCCAGACCTCCGAGTAGCCGCGGTTTCCCCAACTGCTCTCGCAGGGCATCGCCACCTGGTTGCGGGGGAAATCCTCCAGATACTCCGACGGGGTAATCATCTTCAGGTCGTCCTGATCGAAGTGAATCTTGCGGATCAGGAAGTCGAGGAACTGGGGTCCCTCGTACCACCAATGGCCGAACAACTCAGCGTCGTAGGGAGACACGATGAGCGGCGGGCGATCCATGAGGGTCGAGAGGTGGAGCACCTGCTGCTGGCGGTTGAACATGAAGTTTCCGGCGTGCTGTGCCGCGGCTTCACGAGCCTCCGCGGGGTTGTAGGGCGCCTTCTCGTGCAGGTCCACTTTGCCGGTGATGCGATGGTACTTGAGACCCGTGGCCGTGCGCAGGCCACTCTCGTGTATATACGGGCGGATGTACTCGAAGTCGAGGTCGTAGCCGATGTCGCGATAGAACTCGCGGTAGCGGGGATCGCCGGGATAGCCGTCCTGGGCGGACCAGACGCTGCGGCTGGACTCCATGTCACGTCCGAAGGCCGCCACGCCCGAGGGACAATAGAGCGGAGCAAAGACGCCGTAGGCGGGTCGCTTGTCGGCGAAGAGGATGCCGTGCGAGTCGAGGAAGAAGTACCGGATGCCGGCCTCCTTCACGTACTCGTCGAGGCCCGGATAGAACCCGCACTCGGGGAGCCAGATGCCGCGAGGCGCGCGCCCGAAGGTCTTCTCGTAGTGATCGCGCCCGATGCGAATCTGCGCGCGGACCGCCTGCGGGGTTGTCTTCATCAGCGGAAGGAACCCGTGGGTGGCGGCGCAGGTGATGATCTCGAGCTGGCCACTGTCCTGGAAGCGCTTGAAGCCGTCGATGATGTCGCGCTGGTACTGGTTCTGCCAACTGTCCATGCAGCGGGTCAGGCGGTCGTGGTACATGAGCGCGACGCGATGGAACTCGGGAGAAGTACGGGTGCGCTCGATCTCCTTCAGTGTCAGCTCGATGAGCCCGCCAAGGTGCTTCTCGTAACGGGCGCGGAGGAGTTCATCCTCCAGCATGGTACACAGCGTCGGGGTGAGGACGACCGTGAGGCGGAAGCCGCAGTTATCGCGGACAAGGCCCTCCATCATCTGGAGGAGGGGAATATAGGTCTCCGTGATGGCTTCGAACAGCCAGTCCTCTTCCAGACAGTCCTCATACTCGGGGTGGCGCACAAACGGCAGATGCGCATGGAGGACGGGGGCAAAATAGCCTTTTGGCGGGTAGGTATCTTTCATGGAGGACCGACGATCCCTCTCCTTGAGTAGTCGCTGCCTTTGGTGCATTCAACGCACGTCAATGACTGCCTGCAACAGGATAGTGGGAGCGCAATGGCGGAGCTACTCCGCCGCCACGACGATGACCCCATGGGGCGGGACCTCGATGCCTTCAGCAGAGAAGGGGGCGCTGCCGAAGTTCGCGACGATGGCCGTGCCGCCCTCCCAGGTGGTTTTCTGTACGAGACGATCCTCGTTAAGCCATGCAAATCCAGTCATCTTGGCGAAACCCAGGCGCCGATGGAGCGGCCCCCAGACGGCGAGATGAGGCGCCAGGTCTGCTGTCCGTTCCTGCACGGTGGCCAGGTTCAGGTGCACCATGGGAGGACACATCCAGAGCAGTTCCCATTGCTCGATGGATCGCTTCAAATCCGGGAACTTGAAGCGATCATTCGACCAGTGGTGGGTCGTTTGCACCGCGTCGTGGAAAGCCGCCTGAAAGAGGGGGATTCGCACGGTCGGGTCGTAGTGCCGACGCCGGAACGTGTCCTTGATGGGGATGGGCTTGAAGAACATCTCGGGCTGATCCGGGGGGAAGTAGCGCCCGCGGTAGAACTCGGAATCCTTGTTCTTCATGTCCGCGTCACCCCAGCCGAAGTACGGGCCAAAGGTGCCCTCCAGCAGGTCGACGCCATTGATCGCATAGACGTTTCCGCCCTCGGACCCCACGACGAGCCCCTTCTCTGAAGCCAGCCAACCGAGGCGACGGGTTCGCTCGGTGGCGTCCTGCTCCAGCGTGGCGCGGTGCAGGGGATTGAAGTCGTCATAGACCTCGCCGTAGGCGTCGCAGTCGATGAAGTAGAAGCTGAACGGAGTCCGGGTCAGGATCTGAGAAACGCGCTGCTCGTAGTAGGGACGGGCCACCAGCGGGTTCAGCTTTCGGCCGATGCGATTGAAGCCGGTGAGGTAGCTGCCATCGCGCCGCTGGATGCCGCCAGTCCGCCAGAGATCGTCCGTCATTTGGGCGGTCGGCCAGGTGGAATCACTCCCGGCGGTGGCGGGATCGTGGATGCTGTGGTACGAGTCGTAGGTCCCGAAAAGCCAGCCGCGGCGATTCGCCTCTTCAGCCACGCAGGGGCGGAATTCCACCGTCTCCCATCCGGGAAGGCACAGACGCGCGCGACCAAGGCCCGCGGCCTCAAGCCGCTCCAGCATCTTGAGCGAGGCGCCGTCGCCCCATTCGCGGAACGGAAGCACGTCCTTCGGGTAGGCCGCGTGGAACGCCTCACCGTTTTCCGCAACCCGGGCAATCGGGTCCGGCGCCGTTGAATGAAAGCCTTCGACTTGCAGGGCCCGGTTGATGGCCCGGGCCAGCTCGCGCTTCAGGTAGAGGGAGGTCCATTGCTCCGCCGCGCCCTGCTGGACGAAGGCCCATTCGTCCTCCGTGAAGGTCCGGTGAAAGGCCTCGGCGATGGTACCCGGCTTGGCGGAGTCCTCCACCAGCGTGGCGCAAAAGCTCCCCCACTGGCGCGCGGGAATGTCGTACCAAGAGAGGATGCCCGCATCCCACAGATAGACATGGGGAGCGCCCAACAGTCGCTCCACCGCGGGAACAACGGCGGCCTTTTCGGCCAGCGTGCGGACGCCGCGCGTCTCGTCGAGCCAGCGGCGATAGGCCAGCGCCGGGGCGACCGGCGACCGTCCGCGGTCGAGCTGGACACGGACGGTGATCTGGCGCTCGGGAGAGATTTCAGCAAACTCATGGGTGAGGGAAACGGCGAGCCCGCCGCCGTCCTCCTCGGTAAACTGCAAGGTGTTGCGATAGGGGGTCGAAACCATCCAGGACGCCACCCCATCGGCCTGCAGCACGCCCCAAACGGGCATGGAAAGGCGCTCAAGCGTGTCCCACTCGGATTCGACCAGCGTCTGGCACCAAAAGGGATCGGCCACGGGAACGCAGATCCCCGAGTCGGAGGCCAGCACCAACTGGTCAGTCCCGGCGGCATGCGCACGCGGCCATGTGACGGTCGCCTCGCCGCTCTCGGCGGCAAAGGTGACATTAAGCGCCCCGGACGTGGTGGTCGCGCAGGACACGCGAAGTCCCTGATCGGGAACTGCCCAGGACGCCGACGTGGCGTCGGACTGAAGTCCGGTGATGGCCCAAGCGCGCGGCGCGGAGGAGGAAAGCTGTCGCGAGGTGGCGGCATCACTGGCGGAAACCGCCATCGTCGTCGGCTCGACGGAGAAACTCCAATCGCCGCTCTTCAACACCACCGGCGCCGCCCCCGCCACCGACGCGCCCAACACCAGCATGACAACAGACGGTCCCAAACACCGCATCGAATCAGCTCCCCCCCCGCAAGTGGGGAAGCGACTGACGCGGGAAGGTGTACCATGTCAACGCGGGAAGGGGGCTTACTCCTCCTCCGCGGGAACGCGCTCCTTGCCCCATTCGTCGCGCTCGACATGGGCGGCGGCGGCGGCAATGATCTGACGGACGACACCGGCAGGGTCGCGGAGGAACTGCGGTGTCCAGATGCGATGCAGTTCCCAGCGCTGCGATTCGAGGATCATCCGCTTGAACCCGTCCCACTCCACCCGGTCCTGCGCGCGACTGTAGCGGGTTGAGTCGAACAGGATACCGATCGTGACATCGTCGGGGCGCGTGGGGTGGCGGAAGGCCAGATCCACCTGAAAGCCGTCGTTGCCGAGGTAGAGATAGCTGCTGACGCCGTGCTCGGCGGCGAGGATGCGGGCGAAAGCCGCGGCGAAGTTCGATGGCGAGTCGGTTTCCTGGCTAAGGATCGTCGGCGCGGATACATGCTCGGGGTCGGCTGATTCGGCCCGTTCCTCGGCGGCCTTGGCGTATAGATCGGCGAGCATTTCCGCGTCGCGCAGGTAGCGCATGAGGAACCACGCCCCATTGGGCTTCTGCCCCGCGGGGACGGCGACATTGGCGTCCGCGCGATAGATCGCCGGTGGGATGGAGGTGGCGATCTCCACGCGAAGGCGCGCGCGGGTCACAATCACGTTGAGACGGCGCTCGCCGCCGGCCCTCCCGAGGGGACCTAATCGACGGTAGAACTTGCCGTCGGCGGTCCGACCATAGGTCGTGCTGAGCAGGATCACGTCGCGCTCATCGCCCTGCACGTTTTCCAGATTCTTGACGAAGAGGCCCTCGTAGCCGCCGCGTCGCTCGCGGCGTCGCGCGTTGTCGAGCGCTGCCCGGAACTCTGGATCCTTGTCCGCCTCCCGCTCGAGCTTCTCCTCGATCAGGTCGCGTTGCGTGAGGTTGAAGGTGACGATCCCGATGGAGGGGGGATTCGCTTCGGAGAGGATTGTACGGACCCGGGCGACAACGTGCTCGGCTTCCTGATCGTTGCGGCGCTCCTCATAGACGCCATCGACCTGAGTCAACGTGATCGGCGGCGAGGAGGAACGGGCGTTCGGGTGGGCGGGAATGGCCTGGAGGCGCGCGCCGTAGAAGGACTCGTTCGAGAAGCGGATGAGGTCCTCGTTGGAAGAGCGATAGTGGACGTCGAGGTACGATTGCTCGATCTCGATGTTCAGGGCTGCGCTGAGCAGGTCCTCAATGTCGCTCTGCTGGGACTGGAACAGGCCTTCCTGGCCGCTGTCGTCGCTGTCTCCGCCATCACTGGCGATGATGGCGCTTTCGAAGAATCGGGTTGGTGGCAGTTGCTTGGTATCGCCAGCAATGACGATGTTCTCGCCGCGGAGGAGCACGGGGAGTCCCTCCTCCAGCCGACACTGCGACGCCTCGTCGAAGATCACGACATCGAAGAGCTTGGCGGAGGGGAAAATTAGGGAGGCAGTCTCGGGGCTGCTCATCCAGACGGGATGAATGTCGAAGAGCGGATCGCCGCCGCCGAGGTCCCGTCCGTCGTGGACAACCTGTCGGATGCGGGCCGCCTGCTTGCCACGGAGCGCGAGGCGTCGGCGAAGATCGGCGCCGCTCGAACTGAGCCGCGACCCCGTGGAGGCCAAGAGCCGTTCGCGTTGGCGCTTGCGCCAATCGAACTGTATCCGGGCGGCCTCCAGAGCCATCTTCATGGCGGTGAGTTCGCGCAACCGCTGAAAGTGCCCCTCGATGCGGGTTGCATCACAGCGAAGCAGAATCGGCGCACTGGCGATGCGGCGCTGCAGCGAGCCCGCAAAGGTTGCCGCAAGCAACCGGCACCAGGCGGCATCGGGCTCGGCGTCGGTTCGCGCGAGTTGCTTGAGCGCGTTGCCCACCGCCGGAGGGAAGGGGCGCAGCTCCTCCTGAAAGCGCAGAAGGTGCTCCATGCGTTCGAGGTCGTCGCGCAACTTCGCCACGTCCTCATCGATGGGCTTGCCGTAGCTGAGCTTCCCGACAAGCGCCGCCAGCATCTTGTCGGAGAAGAGGGAAGTAGATCCCATCGCCGCGTTGAGTTTCAGGATGGTGTTGGCGCATTCGGCGGATTGGCAGAGTCGGCCCCCGATGGCGGCTGTGTCGCCCTGAAGGGCTTCTCTCACCGTCGGCGCCAGGCCGGTCGCGGTGGGATCGGAGGCAGCACGGCGACGAAGGGCAACGCAGGTGCCCATCAGATCGAGGCTGCGGAGCAGGGCCGCGTCCAGCTTCTCGGGGGCCCAGTCGGCGGGGAGGCGCTCCGTGAGCCAGCCACGCAGGATCGTGCGCGCATGGACTCCTTCGAGGAACGTCTTGGCCTTCTGCACGTTGTCGCGATCGAGGGGGAGTCCAAGCGGAGCGAGGACCGCTCCTGCGGCCTTCTTCGCGCCGAACTGGAAGAAGCCGAGGAAGCCATTGACCTTGGCAAGGTAGGTGGCCAGCACGGGGATGGCGAGTGCCACCTGCTGGGGAGGCCACGGGGCGACGTTGAAGGTCTGTTGCAGGTCAGCGGCCAGCGGAGCCGATGTGACCAGTTCGCGCTGCGGGGTGAGCGCGTCGAGCGAGGTCGCTGCCTCGCGGAGGGCATCGTCCGACATGCGTGCCACGCTTGTGCGGATGGCGGTCGGTGCGTCGGTGCCGAGGCTCTGGAGTGTCTCCCCCATTTCACGTCGGCAGGCCGCCTGGTCGGCGATGGAGACGGTCAGGGCCAGAGGAGGGAGCTCGGGAGTGGACTCGGCGCGGGCCTTGCGCGCCAGCTCCACGCAACCATCCATCCCCCGCCGAAGGTCGTCCATGCGGTGCGCGAGGAAGGCGTCCAGGCTGAGCGCGCTGTTGCCGTCCCACGCGTTGTCCGCCAGGTTGCAGTCGATCAACCGCTGGTAGGCGGAACGAAGCACGCCCTCCTGGTCGCGGAGTGTCTCGGGATTGACGCTCGCCAGGTCGGGATCGAGTTCGATGGGAGCAAGCGCCGTCTCCCCTGCCGTTGCGAGCCACAGCCCCGCGAGTGAGTGGAAGTCCTTCCCCGTGTCCGGATCGGCCTCAGCCAAGCGGGCGTAGAACTCCTGCAACTCGGCGGTGACGGTGTCGATTTCGCGATTGGTGCGCTCCATATCCCGCGTCGGGTCCGGGAGGGCGGGAGCGTCGGCCAGCCCATCCAGTTGCTCGCGAACACCGGTGAAGAGCGTGGTCCGGTCCCGTGTGGCATCGTGCACAACGGCGCAGAGGCTCCCCAGCCCGCGGGCATCGAGACGGTACTTCACGACATCGAGGGCGGTCCGTTTCTCGCAGACGAGCAGCACCTTCTTCCCGCGCGCCAGATAGTCGCCGATGATGTTGGTGATCGTCTGGCTCTTGCCGGTTCCCGGCGGTCCGTGGACGACCAACCCCCGGGTGGCGCGCGCACGAATGACGGCGCGGCGCTGGCACGGGTCGGCCCAGTCGACGAGGTGCTCTTCTGCGGCGGGAAGCAGCCGAACCGCAGCTTCGTCCTCTACGGCGTAGGCGGCGTCGCTGGCGGCGGTGAGCGAGGAGTCGAGCGTGACGAATGGTTTCACGACCGCGGGCAGTTCCTCGCTCGCCTTCAGCTCCTCCAAGTCACGAATCGCTCCCTGTTTCGAGATGGGAAACAGCCCAAGCACCGCGCCAGGAAGCAGCATCGGAGCCTCGGGCAGCGACTTGGCATCGGGGAGCGATTCCACCTGCCACTGGTCGATGGCGGGAACCGATTCGATGGCGAGTGCAGCGGCGACATGGGCCATCAGTTCCGTCACTTCCCGAAGAGGATCGGACCCTTCCTCGTCCTCGAAAAGTTCGGGGTACTTGGTCCCGACCTGGCGCTCGATCCATGTCTTGAGGGCGACGTTGGCGATGACGCGATCAGCGCCCGTGGAGGCGGACGAAATCGTGACGCCGGGTCGGTTTCCCGTGGCGACCTCCAGCGTGATGGGGATGAAGGCGAGAGGAGCAACGAGTCGTGTCTTGCCGAAGTTCCCGCGTGCGGCCGCCTCGGGGAGGCTGAGAATCGGATAGCCGATGAAGAGCGAGGCGGAGCCGGTGTCGCGCTGGTGCATGTCGGCCTCGCGGGCGATGTTGCCCAGCTTGGTCAACAGCTTTCGCCCGTCGTCGTACTCCCGCTGAAGGCGCTTCGACTCGGGGGTCTCGTCCTCCTTGGCGATCTTGGGAGGGGCAGCAGTGGTGAATCGGATGCGATGCGACTTGGCTTCGCCGAGCAGGTCGGCCAGCACGGTCTGGGCGTTCCCCTCGATCCGATCGAGCGTAGCCAGGTCGAGCCGCTGGCGACTGATCCCGGGAAGCGCGTTCAGGGCGGGTCCACGGGCAAGCGCCGCATAGAGCCTTTCCAGCAACGCATCCAGCACCCGGTTGTCCGAATTGGCCATGTGGCGCCTCCCATGATTCGTTCGGTATTTGTGAAAGTTCTCTCGCAGTAGAATCAGCCATTCGCCGAAACCGCAAGCGTTGACCCGCGCTGTGGGGCGGGAAATGATGACGCAATGCAACCGCCTAGGGGATCCGCCATGAGCAGCAGTCCCATCGACATTGTCCTTTCCGGCGCCCCCGGCAAGATGATCACCGAGATCGCAAGGCTGGCCTGTGAGCCGGAGAATCGCTCGAGGTTCGCGTTGGCTCCCTTCGCCATCGGGGGCGAGGCCCGGCGCGGCGAACGGCATGAATTGGCGCCGGGCTATGCACCGTCGTTGATCGTTCCGGACGAGTTGCCCGCGGCGCTGGATCGACACGCGCTGCATCGCGCCATCGTGGTCGACTACTCGGCGCCGGGCGTGGCGCTCGACAACGTGCAGTGCTTCATCGGCGCCGACGTTTCCTTTGTGATGGGTACGACCGGATTCGACCGCGCCGAGGCGGTGAGCCTGCTGCGTCCCTCCAGCATCAACGCGGTCATCGCGCCGAACATGGCGGCGCCCATCGTGGCCTTGCAGGCACTACTGACCACGGCGGCGGAGCGTTTTCCCGGCGTGTTGGATGGCTGGCATCTGGCGATTCGCGAAAGCCATCAGCACACCAAGCGGGACGTCTCGGGGACGGCGCGGGCGCTGCAACCGCTCCTGGAACGGCTCGGGGCCGGAGGCATGGACGGGATCGAGTCGATCCGCGATGCGGAGCGCCAGCTCGATCTGGGCGTGCCCCCCGATGCACTGGCGGGGCACGGCTGGCACTGGTATCGGATGCAATCGCCCGGCGGCGACGCCGCGCTGGATTTCTCCCACCGGGTGAGCGGGCGGCGTATCTACGCGGAGGGAACGCTTCGCGCGGTGGAGTTCCTCGCCCCGCGCGCCCAGAAGGAACACGGCCACGTCTACAGCATGATCGATGTACTGGAGGCCGGGGCGCATCGCGGGTGATCGTGCGGCACCCCGTTTGGCTTGACCGCTTTCGAAAGACCGATGTCCCTTCGGCCAAGTAAGTTTGCCATCGCTATCTTGGGCTGGACTCCTCGCCGCTCCTCGTGACCGAACGGAAAGTGACATCGTCCCTGCCGCAGGGGTGGATCGGGTTCCTGTTCCTCCTTGCACTGCTCCTGCCCGGCTGGGTGCTGAGGGCCGGATACGAACATAGCCTTTGGATGGACGAGTTCTACTCGCTGAAGATGGCGCTCAAGCCGCTCAACGAGTTGATCGACGCGACGACATTCGATGCTCACCCGCCGGGCTACTATCTGCTGCTGAAGGCGTGGTTGGCTGTGGGGCGGTGGTTCTTTGGCGAGGAACCGGGGCTGCTCTGGGCCCGGCTTCTGGGCGTTGGCGGGTTGATTGCGCTGGCAGCGATGGCATGGGAGGCCGGACGTCGACTCTTCGGTGGCTCGGCGGGGGCGCTCATGGCGTGGCTGGTGACGTCGAACGCCTTTGTGCAGCTCCTTTCGCGTAGCATGAGAAACTACGCGCTGGTGATTCCCGCGCTGTTTGCCTGCTTCCTGCTGATGCTGTGGATGTGGGAAAGGGACGGCGCGCGGGAATCGCGCGTCCGCCTCCAGTGGTGGGGAGCAGCGCTGTACTTCGTGTGTGCGGTGACTGCCCTGTGGCTCCACCTGCTGTCGGCGGTCGTACTGACCATGCTGGGCATGGCGTGGTTGTTTCTGTTGGTGGTGCGAAGGGGTCCGTGGTTGTCGCCACTGAGGCTCGGGCTGGGTATCGCGCAGGCCTTGGCGGCGTTCTCCTTCGTCCCCTGGTTGGTGCAGTTGAAGTACCAGCTTCGCTACCTGTCGAACGCGCCGACGCCGTGGATGAGCCCCGCGGACTGGCCGCATCTGGGCTATGTGTTCGCCTATTGGATTCCCTGGGGGGACGAGGGGGCTCTCTACCCGGCTGCACTGGTCGCGGGGAGTCTGGCGCTGCTCCTCCCGGCGGCGCTGGCGCTGGTCGGATGGCTGCGTGTCGACGCGAAGCCGACCTCTCCTGTGCTGGGACGAGCCGCGGCGTTGGGGCTATGGGTGGGTGCGGGGTTTGTGGTGGCCATCTGGGTGGTGAGCTATCTGGGCTTGGCGAAGGTGTTCCATGGCCCCCGCTACACAGTGCTGACGGTGCCGGCCTTGCTGGTGGCCCTGGCGGCAATGGCAGTGCTGGGAGCCCGCAAGCTGATGGCAAGCGAGACCGCAGCCGATGCCCTCGCGCTGGCGGCGATTCTTCCGCTGCTGGTTCTATCAACCACGGGGACACTGAGGAATCATAGCAAGGAGGGGGCGGGTGGCTTGCCGGGGGAGCTCCACGCGGCCGCACCGGAAGCCCTCCCGCGCGAGGGAGAGCACCTCTACGTGCTCGGGTCGGAAGTCATTCCCTACATGCCCCAGACGCTGGCAAAATTCCGTCCGCTCCCCATCGAAGCGATCACCCATCTGCCCGAGGGAACCAAGGGCCTGACGGTGCTTGCCACGGACCACTGGGAGTCGATCTGGCCATTCCGCGACCGGCTCGCCCGCGCGATGATCCTGAACGGCAAGGCGGCAGAGTCGGGGTTCGAGGTGGCGGTTGGCAATTCCTTCACGCTTCTGCGGGTCGACGGCATCGATCAGGAGAAGTGGGCGAGGCTTTTCGAGCAAGGTATCCATGCGGAGAGGACGCTGCCTGCCGGGGCGCTGGCGTTGGCGCTTCCCGAGCATCAGCCCATCTTTCCCTATTCGACCCCGAGCACAGCCGTAAGTCGCCTGTTGATCGTGTCCGCTCGTGAAAAGTCGGCACTACAGGTTAGAGCTGTACCTCGCCGCTGGGCAGGGCTGTGGGGGGTGGGTGCTCCGGGAGCGTGATGCCGGGCTTGTGCAGGAGCAGGGCCGTCTCCTGGTCCGGTTCGGTATAGCGCTGGAGCAGGAT
>WGMQ01000021.1 GCA_016125005.1 bacterium
GCTAATCGTGCAACGGGCTTTCAGGGCGGCTGAATAGCGCTTGCAGGCGCATTCCATCGGCGTTTCCCGCGATTTCCCGCGGCGTCCCGTGTTTTCCCGCCGGGGGGCTGGTCCCGCTGCCATAGATCACTTCATTTTACAGCGACGAAATGCTCAAGAAGGCGCCGCAGGGATTCCCAGCTGATCACGAGTTGGTGGAGGATCTGAAGCTGAAGAGCTTCACCGCGTTCCGTGCGCTGGATGAGAAGAAGGTGTGTGCGCGTGGATTTGTGGAGAGCTTCGCGGCCGATTTGGCGACCACGAAGCCCTTCATGAAGTTCCTGTGCGAGGCGCTCGAGTTCGACTGGTGAAGCCGATCAGTCGATGGCGATGACGACCTTGCCGAGCGGCCCCTGGCGCAAACGCGTGAAGGCCTGTGGGACCTCGCCGAACGGGAAAACGCGATCAATGACGGGGCGCTTTCCGCCAAGCAACTTGACGATTCGGCCCCAGCACTCCTGCGCTTCGCCGGGCGAATAGGCGCCGACGGACACACCGCCGATGCGCAGTCGCTTGAAGAAGATCCGCGCGGTGTTGAACTCCGGAACCGGCCCAGCCAAACGCCCCACACAGCTCACGGCGCCGCGGTCGCTGAGCACGCCCAGCAATGTGTTGAACAACTCGCCGCCCACGTTGTCGATGGCGAGCGAAACCGCGCGTGGCCCCGTCGCGGCAAGGACCTTCTCCGCCAGCTTCGGGTCGCTCGGGTCGAAGACCTTCTCCGCGCCGAGCTCAAGCAGGGCAGGCACCTTGCTGTCGCCGCGCGAAAGCGCGATGGGACGCAGGTCCAACGCTCGGGCCAGTTGAATCGCAGCGACGCCGACGCCGCCCGATGCGCCCGTGATCAACACGAACGACTCGGCCGGCACGGGCCCCCAGCAAGTAAGCGCCTGCCAGGCAGTCAGGTAGGTCAGCGGCGCCGCGGCGGCCTCGGCCATCGACCAGTCCGACGGAGCCGGCGCGAGGCGGTCCTCGGGGACTGCGACCAAGCCCGCAAGTGTACCCGGCGTGTTCACGCCCGCATCACCGCGCAGGATCGTCACACGATCACCCACGGCGAAGCGCGTCGCGCCCGGTCCCAGCGCGGAGATCGTGCCGGAGCCGTCACGACCAAGGATGTGTGGGAACCGGGGTTTGGCTGGGTACTGCTTGTCCGCAAGGTAGTAGTCAGCCGGGTTGAGCGCCGCGTACTGAAGCTGAATCACGACCTCCCCATCCGCGGGAATCGGCGCCTCCACGGAGGTGCTCAGTTCCATGGAAGAGGTGCCGCTGAAACCGGGTAGGAGCCATGCCTTCATTTTCAGAACCTCGATTTGCGATTTACGTCAGAGAGGGACAGCGTGCGCCCCCGTTGGTCATGGGACGATGCAAAATCGGAACCACCCGGCGGGTCAATGGATCGACCACAGGGATCCGGGGGGCGTGGGTGATTCGAGCTGAAGGCGTAGGACGCTGTACAGCACGGTGGCCCCTTCCTGATCATCGTAGCCTGAGAGTTCCTCTTCCTGTTGAGCTTGAGTGCCGCCGACCAGATCGAACACGTCGGGGTCGGTGGTCTGGGTGATGCCGCCACCGGGGTCCCATTGGCCCTGAGACGCGACAACCTCGCGCATCCCGCCGAAGGTCTCGAGCCCTGTATAGACAACGATGGCGATCTCACGTCGCGCCAGCGGCTCACTCAGGCCGAGCGACGAACGCGGGATGCGGATCTCCACACTTCCGGTGCTCGGGTTGTGGACCGCCGTCAAATCCTCGATGGCATCATTTGGGTGAATCAGGCGTCCGCCGATAGGGCCTGTATAGACAACCTCGAACTCCGGGGCGAAGTCGCTGCGAATCATCAGGTCGGAAATTCCGCGCTCGCCGGTGCCGAGGTTCACGCCGATGGGAAGCGTCCGACCTCCCGCGCCGGTGTCGATGGCGATGCCGAAGTATGGAGTGAAGAAACTTGCCGCCGGATTGATCGATCGCGGGGCAATGGCGATGTATAGATCGCTGTCCGTATGGGCGAAGCGGAAGATGTCGACATCGGCTTCCTGACCGCTGAATGAGGCATCGGACGGGTAGGAGTACGCTCCGGAGCCTTGGTCGTCGCCAAGCGCGTCGATCCAGGCGAAGCCACCCTCGCTGGGGAACACTGACCGGTCGCGAACGGTGCTATCGATAGCCGGCCAGTCCGCCAGGTTGCCATCGATGGCGGGGGCCTCGCCGATGAGATGCAGGGATCCGAGCAATGGAGGCGCCGTCGGCAGCACCAAAGGTGCACGTCCCGTGGTCCAGGTAGCGCTCGCTGGAAATGCCAACTGGACTCCCGATTCGGCGAGCGCATCGGTACTCACGCCCACAGTATATGTGGTCTTGGGCGTCAACGACTCGGTCGGAAGTAGACTCAACTCCGTGCTCGTGTCATTCCACTCGGCTGTATAGACGAAGCTGGGTGTAAGTGACACCGCCGCCTCGGTGGCGGCGCGCTCCATGGGAAGCAGGAATCGAATGCTGACACGGTCAATGGCGGGCGGGACCGCTGTCGTGCCGTCGGCGGGAGAGAATCCGGCGACCTCTGGCGATTGGGGCGGGAGTTCGCTGGAGGGAATCCATATCTCCGCATCCTGGGCCGCCAGGGATCGCGCCGCGATGACGCCGTCCGCGCCGATCTCCAGCGTATCCGACGGATTCAGCGCGTCCACGATCGTGGTGTTGGCGAACTCGGGGATAGTCAGTTGCGGCAGAGGCCGCGTGCTCGTCGCCGTGTTGAGGACCACGAGAACCGCGGCGGTCTCGTCGCGCCGAACGAAGGCGTATTCTCCGGGACCGGCAGAGCGGGCCGTCAACGTTTCCATCGCACCGCGGCGCAGTGGACGCAGGCCGCGGCGCAGTTCCGTGAGTCTCTTCGTGAGCCGATAGAGCGGCGTGCTTTCGTCGAAATTGTCGCCCAGCGACGGCCCCTGCTCGAATTGACCATCCCACATGTCCTCGCGATTGTAGGGGTCGCTACCACCGTCGAAGCCCTGCTCCGTGCCGTAGTAGATGACGGGTGGACCGGGCGCGGTCATGAGGAACGTGAGAGCCAGCTCGAGCCGCCGCTGCTGTTCGGCGGAGCCCGCCCCCGGGCTACCCTTCGCCACGTCCAGGAAGCGCGGCACGTCGTGGTTATCGATGAAGTTCGGCATCTTGAGGTGATAGTCGGCGAGGCGGAAGGCGCGGTAGTTGAGTCGGCCGACCATGTCTGAAGGTGGCCGGTCTGCGCGGGCAAAGACCCCGTTCGAGGTGTAGTAGAATTGGAAGTCCACGGCGGCATCCATTTTGTAGGCGCCACCGTTTTCATCGCCGATGTACTGGGCCATGAAATCGTCGTCGCCGCCGTATATCTCCCCGAACGTGTAGAAGTTCGATCGCCCCGTGGAATCGGCCACATCGCGCAGCCCCGGCAGCAGGTACTCCCACATCCCAACGTCGACATGTTTGACCGTGTCTATACGGAACCCGCTGACACCGGTTTGCTGCATCCAGTAGGTCCAGATGGCCAACATCTGCTGCCGGACGTAGGGCGTCTCGGTCTTGAGGTCGTCGAGTTCCGCGAGCGTTCCGATCTCCTGCTCGACCCCGAAGTAATTCTCGATCTGGCCGTGCGCGTGGAAGTAGCTGAGTTGGTCGAAGGGAGCGGGATAGCGAACACCGCTGCGCCAGCGAAGAGTGTACTCGTCCGGAGGAGGCAGGTAGGAGGGATAGCCGGAGCTGCTGGAACGAATGCGGTCGCCCATGTGTCCCGCGACCATATCGAAATAGACGGCGATCCCGAGGTCATTGGCCTCGACGATCATCTGCCGCAGTTCCTCCAGCGTCCCAAAGTTGGGATCCACATTGTACCAGTTGAACGCAGCGTAGCCGTGGTAACTGTCGACGTTCTCAACGAAGGGGGTCATCCAGATCCCGTTCGCCCCGAGCGACCGTATATACGGCAGGCGACGACGAATGCCCTCGATGTCGCCGCCGTGGAAGCTGGTGGGGCCGGTGGGATTGAAGTTCCCCCGTGGATTGCCGCGATCATTAGCCGAGGTACCGTTATCGAACCGGTCTATGAAGACCTGATAAATAATAAGGTCCTCCGGCTCGGGCGCGACGAATGACTGGGCCGCAACGTTGCAGGCGATACTGACGAGGGAGGCCAACAAGAGCCCGCGCAAACCATTGCAATTCATAAATTCCCCCTTTTCCTGTCGGTCGGCACCGCCAATCGGGGCACGTTGTGCAAGTGTTTGCAAGAGGAACTGGAAACAGATTCAGTCGGTCCAAAAAGTGATCTGTCGATCACCGGCCCTTGCGCATGCGGCGAGCAAGGCGGCCGGCACGGTATGGCAGCAGTTGCTTCCAGAGCCAGGAAGACGGGCGAGGTGGGGGGATTCCACGCCACTGCGCCAGATCATCGTAGAGTTCTTCGGTCTGGCGCACGAAAGTCTCGATGGAGAATTGCTCGGCGCGCTTTAGGGCACTTTCCCGCACTCGCTTCATGTACGCGGGATCCCGGCGATAGCGGAGCAGCGCGCCAAGGATCGCCTGTGGCTGTGAGGTGTCGACCAGCAGGCCGTTTTCGTCGGAGCCAATGACCTCCCGCGGGCCGACAATGTCGCCCGCGATAGTTACTGCGCCTGCCGCCATGGCCTCGACGAGCGACAGAGAGAAGCCTTCATTGCGCGACACCAGCGCGTAGACATCGGCCGTTGCCAGCCAGCGAGGGACGTCCTTGGTCCATCCGGTGAAATGGACTCGGGGCGAGAGCCTGGGAAGGCCACGCGCGGCGGCTTCCTCGTCCAGTTCGCGAAGTCGCGCCTCAAGCGATTCCCGCAAGGAGCCTCCGCCAAGGAAGGTCAGGCGCCAATCCCCCAGACTCGTCTCAGGCCGTTGCTCGGAGAGGGCAAGTGCCTCCAAGAGCATTCCCGGTTGCTTGTGCGGTTCCAGACGTGCGGAGTGGACGATGTGAAAGACTTCGGCCGGGACGCCGAGCTGTGCCCGAGCCGCCGCGGGATCGCGACCAGCCTCAAGGTAAGGGGCGAGGTTGACCCCGTTCCGCAGCAGGCGCAGCGGACGCCCACCAAGGTCCAGGTTGGCGCGCATGAAATCTGCGACCCCCTGCGAGCAGCCGGCATAGACGGCCGTGGCAGGGGCGAGCAGTTGCTCGAGAGTTCGGAACCCATCGTTGAGGCGGTGTTCATAGGTGTTGTGATAATGCACGATGATGCGACGGATACCGGCCATAAGGGCTGCCGTGCGCCCTGCGAAGTTGGCGTGGTCGGAGTGGCAATGCACGATGTCGACCCCGCGATGGCGCAAGTGCTCTGCCAGAAGGCGCAAGCCAGAGCTCTCAAGCCCCCGTGAGACCTTGACCTTGCTGCACTGCCAACCGCTAGAAGCGATCGCGTCGGCAAAGTGATTGGGGTCGCGGAAATAAACGATGCAGGGATCGAACCGTCGGCGATCGGTGCGGCGCATGAGCTCCAGGATCAGAGCCTGGGTTCCGCCCGTCTCCAGATTCCCGATCAGGTGGGCGACTTTTGGGATTCGTTCTGTCACGACGGGGCCACTCTGCGATGGACGATGCCGGGGAGCCTTCGACTCCGAGGCCCAAGTCGCAAGCGTTACCGAGCTTCCACGTCGGAGGGGATCATGGCGAAGGCCTGATCAACGACCTCAAGGATTCGGCCGTTGCTGAGCTTGAAGATCGGCATGACCTCGGCGTGCTGCCAGCGAAGGAAGCCCTGTTGATCGATGAGGAAATAGGCCCTTCGCATGCCAAGGAGGCCGCGCGCTCCGTAGAGGCTGGCCACTGTGAGCTGAGTATCCGAGAGCAGGCGGAAGGGGACACGACACTGCTCGGCAAAGCGCTGGTGACGCTCGACGGGGTCGGAACTGATGCCAAGGATCACGATATTGCGCTCGCGAAAAAGGTGGTAGTCGTCGCGAAAGGCGCAGACCTCGGCGGTGCAGACAGGGGTGAAGTCACCGGGGTAAAAAAACAGGAGCACGGGGCCGTTTGCCCTCGCGTTCTGAAGACTAACCACCGAACCGTTGTCCGCTGGCAGGACAAAATCGGGCGCCTTTTGGTTGATGTTCAGAAGGTCGGCCACGGTGTGATGCCCTTTATCGGCTCTTGCTGTGCCCCATTGGGGCTCGAATGTCTCACTGCTGCTTTCATAGCATCTCTAGGTCCAAGTCCAACTTACATGGCTCCACGTTCTCCTGAACGACACCTCCCGCGCGACGAAGCTGCCAATGAGTTGCGGGGGTACCTGCTGAAACTTTACGCGGAGGCGGTTCAGTCGCCGTGGCCAGCGGACCATGTGGCGGGCTATTTTTTTCGCAAGCATTCAAGCTTGGCGGGTCGTGGGAAAGGATTTGTTGCGGCGACGCTGTTCGCACTGCTTCGCAAGCGCGTCCGACTGGTGATCCTGGCGCTGGCGGGAAAGTCTGGGCAGACGATGGTCCGCGAGCCACTCAACCTGGACGCGTTTCCCCCCGAGCAGGAGGCCCAGCGCGCTGTGGTGCGCTGGCTGGTTGAGGACATGAAGGCTACCCCCGCGGACGCGGTCGACATGCTGACGCTCGCTTGTCAGGCAGCGCAGATTGCCCGACCGTTCCCCGGAGTCGAGGAATTCGCCCGATTCGTCAAGTCTCATAGCTTGAAGGAGAAGGTGAGTCCGCTGCTACGGGAAGCCGCCACCTACTCGCTGCATCCGCAGCTAGCGGAACGATGGCGCAAGCGCTTTGGCCCGGATTCAGTCGTGGCGCTGGCCGAGTCAATGCAGGATCCGGCGCCACTGCAGCTGCGAATCAACACCCATCTGGTCAGCCGAGACTCCGTGCTGAAGACGCTCCGCGCGAACAACGTGGAGGCACAGCCTTGCCGCTTCTCGCCCCAGGGCATTCAGATGGCGGAGAAGTTCAACCTCAAGCGCGTCAACGGCTTGCAGGAGTCTGCCTGGGAGATTCAGGACGAGGGGAGCCAGTTGATCGGCCTGGCACTCGATCCGCCCAAGGGAGGGCGCGTGCTGGACGCCTGCGCGGGTGGTGGCGGGAAGACGCTCCATCTGGCGAGCATCCGCCCGGACTGTCACTTGGAGGCTTGGGACATCGATCCGTCGCGCATGGAACCGCTGGCCGAAAGGCGCGACCGGGCGAAGCTCAGCAACGTCGAAATCCTGAAGGATGCACCGACCGCCGCCGGCGGCTGGGATGCGGTGCTGGTGGATGCGCCTTGCATGGGGTTGGGTCGGCTGCGCCGCGATCCTGCGCTACAATGGCGTGGGGGACCGGTGAACGACCGGATTGGGGCCGTGGTCGAGTCCCAGCGCGCCTGCCTGGCGAGCTACGCGCCGCTGGTCAAGCGCGGTGGTGTTCTGCTCTACGCGGTTTGCAGTTTCGAGCGCGAGGAAACAGAAGAGGTGCTGCACGATTTCGAGGCGCGCTTCCCGCAGTTTGCCCGTGAGCCGCTCCCCGACCTATTCCAGAGGACGGAGTTTGCTCCGCTCCGGACACCGGACGGATCGTGGGTGATTCTCGTCCCGCCGATCCACGGGACCGATGGCTTCTTCATGGCCCGCTATCGGCGTATTCTCTGATTCAGCGGGTCGGTTCGTCGCCGATTTCTGCGGTACAAACGCGGTTCTTCCCGAGGCTCTTGGCACGATAGAGGGCGACGTCAGCCCTTTCGACAATGCGGTCGAAATGGACGCCATCGTGCTTGGTCAACTGGGCGACGCCGATGCTGACGGTGACGCGGAGCTGCAGGTTCTCCGAGGTGAAGACCGTGTTTTCCGCGGCCACGCGAATGCGCTCGGCCATGATCAGGGCGCCCTGCATATTGGTCTCGGGGAGAAGAAGACAGAACTCCTCGCCCCCCCATCGTGCGGCCAGGTCGTGGGCGCGGCGGCGACCATTGAGCAACTGCCCGAACTGCTCCAGCACGGCGTCGCCGACCGGGTGTCCGTAGGTGTCGTTGATCTTCTTGAAGTCATCCAGATCGATCAGAATGAAGGACATGGGTCGTTGATAGCGTTGGGCGCGGTCCACCTCGCGCCGAGCTGTCTGGGCAAGCCAGGCGCGGTTGGAAAGCCCGGTGAGATTGTCAGTGGTGGCCATGGCGCGCAACTTCGCGTCGGCGTCGATCTCCTCTTCGGAGCGAAGCTGATAAAGGATGTTGGTGCCACCGATGCGAATCTTGTCCCCCGGGCGCAGGAGCGCGTCCCGCGTCAGGCGGACGCCGTTGAGGAACGTGCCGTTTCGGCTCCCGGTGTCGGTGATCCGGCACTCGGGGGGCAGATTGGGCATGTCGATGTTTTCGTAGTGGATGATCGCGTGGGCACGGGAAGCCGTGTCGTCGTGGAGGGCGATGTCCTGCTCGTGGTCGCGTCCGATGCGCGTTTCCTTCTGGGTGAGCAGGTGCCACTCCATCATGTCGTCCTTGTCGAAGACGACGAGGACGGGCTTTCCGCGGCGCGGCGCTTCCGCGTAGGGGGTCTCCCCAACCTTCTCATTTGAGACCGTATCGTTGGCGTTCATCAATCCTCCTCGGCAGCCTACGACCGACTATTCACAGTGGGCTTATCCGAAGGGCGGTGCCCCGACAAGGAAAAGCGCCCCTCGTCGCGCGCGAATCCGGATTGCCTGCCAGTCCTCCCCCGGGTCTTGGCCTGCCGGACTCAGGGAGCAGCGAGCTCGCTCATCTCCGGTCCGACCTCGACCTCGCCGCGGAAACGCATGGTCGCCGGTCCGGAGAGCGTGATGGCGCGGAAGCCATCGGGCTGGGCATCGAAGCCGACTCCGAGGGGAATTCCACCGGTCGGGACCACGACGTAGCGTTGCGGCCCCGTCGCGCCCGCAAGCCATGCGTGGCAGCAGCAGGTGGCCACCGAGCCCGTTCCACACGCCTGGGTTTCCTCCTCGACACCGCGCTCGTAGGTGCGCACATGCAGGCGGTCACCCACCATTTGAGCGAAGTTCATGTTCGTGCCCGCAGGTGCAAAAGCCGGATCATGGCGCATTTCACGGCCGAGCTGCGCCACATCGACCAAATCCAGGTCCTCCACGAAGACGACCGCGTGAGGAACACCCATCGGAAGGAAAAGAGCCTCCTCAACGGGACGAAGGGGACCGAGCGGGGTACGTCGTTCCGGCAGCCAGGGCGCATCGGGAAAGTCAATGCGCGCGCCGCCGGGGATGATGGCGCCGGTATACGCCCCAGCCCCGGTCATGAAACGCATACTGGTTGGGGCCGCGCCGAGGTGATGGGCGAAGACCGCGATGCAGCGCGCGCCGTTGCCGCACATTCCGCCAACAGAGCCGTCCGCATTGAGGTAAAGCATCGTGAAGTGAAAGTCCGGTGAGGGCGGGTCCAGCACCATCAATACCCCATCGGCGCCGATTCCGTGGTGGCGGTTGCAGAGGAGTCGGGCGAGCGCTCCGGCCATGTCCTCCGGCAGGGGGACCTTTCCGCGCCAGTCAATCCCGACGAAATCGTTTCCCGCACCATCCAGCTTCACGAATGGAACTTTCATTGCCAACTCCCGCGTGGTTCCGTGACGCTCACGTCGCGCCCGGCCCAGATGTCACCCAAGCCGCGGCATGGTGAAAGGGGTTTTTCCTACATGATGCGTTCGATTGCGATGCTGTTCGCCATCCTTGTGATGGTAACGTCTCTGAGCGGTTGTATTATCCTCGCCCCCGGCGGGCTCTTGGGCGGTGCCTCCGATTACCGGGAGATCGAGCTCAAGGACGGATCCTACGGCAAGAAGATCCTCGTGCTGGATATCGACGGTGTCATCAACAGCGGCGCCAACCAGGCCCCGGGACTTTTCTCGGCCGGCGAGAGCACCGTGAACGAGGTGGCGGAGAAGCTCGCCAAGGCGCGCCGCGACAAGTCCATCAAGGCCGTGGTCCTCCGCGTTGACAGCCCCGGGGGCGGCGTCACCGCCAGCGACGTCGTCTATCGCCTCATCAAGGAATACAAGGAAGAGACCAAGGTTCCCGTTTACGCATCGATGCTCGACATGGCCACCAGCGGCGGCTACTACGTTTCCATGGCGGCCGATCGCGTCTATGCCCATCCCACGACCGTGACGGGCTCCATCGGCGTGATCGCCATTTTCCCGCAGTTCCAGGATTTGGGCCGCAAGATCGGCCTCTACGCAGAGGTCATCAAGTCCGGCGCCAACAAGGACCTGACCGGCGGCTTCGTGAACATGACTCCCGAGCAGCGCCAGATCCTCCAGAACATGATCGATGAGATGTACCAGCGCTTCGTCACGGTGGTGAAGGAAGGGCGCCCGAACCTTGAGCGCGACGAGATCCTCAAGCTCGCGGACGGACGGATCTATACGGCCCAGCAAGCCGTCGACAACAAGCTGATCGACGGGGTGAAGTACACCGACGAGGTGATCGAGCAGGCGAAGCAGGACGTGGGCGCCCGCCGCGCACGCGTCGTCCTTTATCGGCGCAGCGGTCGTGAGACCGTCTCGAGCTTCTATGCCAAGTCCCCCGCAGTGGCTCCCGCCGCCCAGACAACCGAGACCAACAACAGCTTGGTCCACGTGGACGCGGGCCAAATGCACCTCCCCGGCGTTGGACAGCCGGTCTTCCAATACATGTGGACGCCGTAAGTGACTCGCGATTGTCGTTTGCAGAACCGTCGGTTAACCGTCTCCAATAACGTCGGCCCCTAGGCCCAAAGGATTGATGCCAGTATGATGACAAGAAAACTCACTTGGGGATTGGTACTGCTTGGCGGCTGTGCACTGCTCAGTGCCTGCGGACAGTCCCCGGTCGCATCCACGGACACTGCCGCACTCGTCACCAACCAATACGTCGTTCCCGACGGCGCGCCCGTCCCGATCAAGGTCATGTCGTGGAATCTGGAGCACTTCGTCGACCCGTTTGACGACCCCTACGTCAAGAATGAGAAGGAGGATACTCCCGAGGTGAAGCCAAGCGAGGTCCTCCAGAGCCTCGCCTACTCCATCAAGGAGATCAATCCGGACGTCATGATCCTTGAGGAGGTGGAGAGCGATCGCGCGGTGCGACTCTTCCTCGACAGCTTCCTTCCCGGCCACGACTACAAGTACTACGCAGGCGTGGAGGCGATGGACTGGTATCAGAACGTGGTGATCGTCAGCCGCCTGCCCATCGGCCGCATCGTGTCCCTTCGCGAGCGGGAAATCACCAGCGCCACGCAGAATCGTACCCGCAACGACATCAACAACCGCCTGCTGGGCGCCGAGATCCTGGGTCCGGGACGGAGCCGCTTTTTCGTGGCGGGCCTCCATTTGAAGGCCGGTCGCCCTGATGCCGATGTAGAGTGGCGCAAGCTCCAGGCGGGCATCGTACAGGAAATGCTGGCCCACGAGAGCGCTGCCGAGCCGGGACTCCCGATCCTTGTTGCCGGAGACATGAACATGCTGCCGAAGTCGGAGGAATACGTCGCGCTGACTGAAGGCGGGTCGATCAAGCTCCAGTCCCCGTTTGAGAAGTGGGGCTTCCCCTTCACCCATACCGCTGACGCGCCCGAGCGGACCTTCGACTACATCTTCCACAACAGCGCCATGGAGGCCTTCTACGCCGCTGAGAGCGCTTCTGTTCCTACCCCCCTCTCGCCGCAGGACATGCGCAAGATCAGCGATCACCTCCCCGTTGTGGCGACCTATAACATTCCCCAGTAGCCCACCGGCATCAACTCTGCTTCATGTTGGGGGCGGGCAGGAATAACTGCCCGCCCTTTCCATTTCAGCCCAAGAAGGGTCAGGCTCCATGTCCATGCGCATCACCCGCGTCTATACACGATCCGGCGACGACGGCCACACGGGCCTTGTCGGGGGTCAACGCGTTCCCAAGACCAACCCGCGGATTCAGGCCTACGGAACCACGGACGAACTGGCTTCCTTCATCGGCTGGGCACGGCAGGAACTGGCCGCAGAGCGCGATCTGCTCAAGGTTCCCGCGGATGCGGAACTGATCGACAAGTTGCTCGAGTACCTCGGCAACAAGCTCTTCACGCTGGGGGGGGACCTTGCCACCCGCATCGAGGATCGCCACCCCATGATGCCCGTCATCGTCGATGAGGATATCGCCTGGCTGGAACAAGTGTGTGATCGCTACAACGAGCCGCTGCCGCCGCTGAAGGACTTTATCCTCCCCGGTGGATCGCGCACCGCAGCGGCGCTTCACGTGGCCCGGACCATCGCCCGCCGGGCCGAACGCGAAGTCCTTCACCTGCAAGCGGTCGAGGACACGGCAGGACTCCCGGGGCGCTATCTCAACCGGCTTTCCGATGCGCTTTTCGTGGTCGCCCGTTGGGTGAATCATCGGATGGGGATCGCAGAGGTGATCTGGCGCCGGGACTTGGCCGTCCCTCCCCTTCCCTGACATGCGCAATTCCTGCGCATACCAACACCCTCCGTTTGCGCAGCCTCTTCCAGGCTCACCTCGAGAATCCGGGCTTTTGAGCAGTTTCGCGACTGTCATACAATCTGCTTAACCAGAAGGGTGAAATGCCGCAGCTCTTCAGGCGGTAAACTTCATCACTCGGAGAAAGCAGTCATGAGGACATCGTGGACAATTCGGGCATGGGTTCTGGCTGTGGCCACCTCCCTAATCATCATCCCCGCCGTGGGTACCTGCCAGGACGAGGCGCCCGCAGAGGGCGGACGTCGCGGTCGTGGTAACTTCGATCCCGCTCAGATGTTTGCGCGCATGGACGCCAACGGCGACGGCACCATCGAGAAGTCCGAATTCCGCGGGCCGGAAGATCGCTTCGGCGATCTCGACAAGGACAAGGACGGCAAGGTCACCAAGGCTGAGTTCGACGAGGCGCGCGCCAGTTGGGGCAACCGTCGCGAAGGCGGACGCGGTCCCGGTGGACCCGGTGGTTTTGGTGGATTGAATGCCGAGGCCATCATCGAGAAGCTTGGTCTCAGCACCGAGGAATCCGCGGTGCTCAAGCCCCGCATCGAGAAGCTGGTAACCATGGTCAACAGCGCGCGTCCCGGCCGCAATAACCAGATGCCCGAGATGGAGGCGCTCCGCACCACCGTTGAGTCGGCGGACTCCACTCCCGAGCAGATCAGCAAGGCCGTCGCCGACCTGCGCAAGGCTCGCGAAGCACGCGCTGCTGAGCTGAAGACCGCCCGCGAGGAACTGCGCGAACTCCTCACCCCGAAGCAGGAAGCCATCCTCATCGTCGACGGCCTCCTCGACTAACGGACAATCATGACAAACGCGACCCAGCCAGCCAGCACCCCCAAGCTCGAAGAGCAGCCTATCCTCCAGCGCATGGTTGCCGCCCGCCAGATTCCCTCCGGCGACGCGGCCCAGTTCCTTGCCGCCTTTCGCGGTGAGGTGGCCACGGAGGAGGAGGTGCTGGCCTGGCTGGCCGCCGAGTACGATTGTCTATACAACGACCTGGAGGGCGCGGCGCCTGAGCGCGAGACGCTCGCCCTCTTTCCTCCCCGCCTCCTGCTGAAGGAAGGCATTCTTCCCCTGCGCCGCGACGGCGAAGTGATCGAGGCCGCCACCAGTCGCCTTTTTGCGCCCGAGGCCTTCGACAGCCTTCGTGTCGTCACCGGCCTCACCATTCGCCCTGTCCTCTCCCCCACCGTCGCGATTCAGCGCGAGACGAAGAAGTGGCTGGGTGTCGGCGCCGATACCATCGGCACCATCGAGGAGGAAGAGGGTCTTCAGGTTGTCTCCGACGAGGGCGCCGAGGACGGCGACCTGGACGATGCCGCCGAGGATGCCTCTATCATCCGCTTCGTCAACCAGGTGCTGACCGACGCGGTAAACCTGCGTGCGTCCGACATCCATCTGGAACCGTTCGAGGACGAGCTGCGCCTACGCTATCGTATAGACGGCCTGCTTCAGGAAATTCCAGTCCCCGCCAGCCTCAAGCGATTCCAGCCCGCCATCGTTTCCCGCATCAAGATCCTCAGCCAGTTGGACATTGCCGAGAAGCGCCTCCCGCAGGACGGACGCATCAAGATCCGCCTGGAGCAGAAGGAAATCGACGTCCGCGTTTCGCTGATTCCCATGCTCTACGGCGAAGGCGTCGTCATGCGCCTCCTGCGCCAGGACCGTTCCATCGCGGGCCTCGGTGAAATGGGCATGGCACCGCGCGACGTGAGCGTCTTCCGCCAATTGCTCGATGTGCCCCACGGCATCGTGCTCGTCACCGGCCCGACCGGCAGCGGCAAGTCCACCACGCTCTATTCCGCCCTCAGCGAGATCAACGATCAGGTCCGCAAGATCATCACCATCGAGGACCCGGTCGAGTATCACATCAAGGGCGTGAACCAGATTCAGGTGAACGAGAAGACGGGCCTTACCTTCGCCCGCGGCCTCCGCTCGATCCTGCGTCACGATCCCGACGTGGTGCTGATCGGCGAAATCCGCGACAACGAGACGGCCCGCATCGCCGTGCAGGCGTCCCTCACGGGTCACTTGGTCTTTTCGACGCTGCATACCAACGACGCCCCCGGCGCCCCGACCCGCCTGATCGACATGGGGATCGAACCCTATCTCGTCGCCTCCTCCCTTGAAGGCATCATGGCCCAGCGCCTCGTCCGTGTCCTGTGTCGTTCTTGTCGCCGCGAGGACACCACTTCCGCAAGCCGTCTATACGCCCGCCAGATGGGCATTGCCGACAGTGCACGTCTATACGTACCCGAGGGCTGCGAGAAGTGCCGCCGCACCGGCTACGATGGACGACGTGGCATCTTTGAACTCATGCGCCTCGACGATTCGCTGCGCGAGATGATCCTCCATTCCCGTTCCTCCGTCGCGCTGCGTGATGCGGCGCGCCTGGCGGGAATGCGGACCCTTGCCGAAGACGGCACACGCCTTGTGGGCGAAGGGGTCACATCCTTCGACGAAGTGCTTCGCGTGAGTCGCGTTGAGGGCAACGCGGCTAAGAACGAGGCTGGCTGATGGGCATGTACTCGTACAGGGCTGTCGGCCCCGCGGGGATGACCGAGGGCCAGATCGAAGCGGGAGGCCGCCAGGAGGCGCTTCGGCTCCTCGAAGGACGCGGCCTGCGTCCCATCCGTGTCGACGACAGCGTGGCACGCCCTGCGCAGGCGAGCGGCAGTGGTTGGAACCTGCTTCCCAGCCAGGTCACCGCCCGCGACCTCGAACGTTTCACACGCCAGCTTTCCAGCCTTCTCGCCGCGGGCGTTCCCCTGAGCCGCTGTCTTTCGATTTTGGGTCGCGACGGTTCCCGTCCCGCGGCCGTTGCCGCATGGCGCCAGCTCCGTGACATGGTGGTCGATGGCGTGGCGCTCGCCGATGCGATGGCGCGGCAGCCGACGGTCTTCCCGCGTGTCTATACAGCCATGGTTCGGGCCGGCGAGGCGGGTGGATTCCTCCCGCTCGTGCTCGGCCAGGTGGCTGATTTCCAGGCGCGCGACAAGGAACTGCGCTCGCGCCTTGTCTCCGCCATGACCTACCCGGCGGTCCTGCTGCTGCTCACCATCGCCGTGCTGATCTTCCTCATGACCTTCTTCATCCCGCGCTTTCAGGTCATGTTCGAGGGTCTCGGCGCGCCGCTCCCCGCGTTGACAAACGTCATCATCGCGGCGAGCGAGATCGTCCGCTCCTACGGCTTCATCGTGACCGGCGTACTCATCGTCGGCGTGGTTGCGGCACGGCAGTGGCTCGCGTCCGACGAAGGTCGCCGCGCCTGGCAATCACTTGTCCTCAAGATGCCGGTCTACGGCCCGCTTGCCGGTCGCCTGGCCGCCACGCGCTTCTGCCGCATGCTCGGCACGCTGACCAAGTCCGGTGTCGAGCTCATCGCCGCCCTGCAAATCGCCCGCGAATCGCTCGGCAATCAGATCCTCGCGGATGCCCTCACCACCGCCATCGAGCGCGTCCGCAAGGGCGAGTCACTGGCCAAGGGCCTCGCACTCTGCCCTGACCTTTTTCCCCCGACCATCATCGAAATGATCGCCGTGGCGGAGGAGTCGGGCAATCTGGACACCGAATTGGTGCGCCTCGCCGAGGAATCGGAGAAGGAACTCGACGCACAACTTCGCCTCGCGGTCGCGCTCGCAGAACCGGCGCTTCTCTTCATCATGGCCTCGTTCATCGGGACGATCTTTGTCGGCATGGTCCTGCCGATTTTCACCATCCAAGACTACATCAAGTAACCAAACAAAAGGAGCCTCACACATGATCCGCCAAGGAAGAAACTCACGCCGCCGCGGCTTCTCGCTCGTCGAGATGCTGCTGGTGCTCGTCATCCTCGCCACGCTGGCCGCCATCGTAATCCCGCGCTTCGCGGGCCGCAGCGAGCAGGCCAAGGTCACCGCCGCGGAGACGCAAATCACCAGCATCTCCACTGCCCTCGATTCCTTCGAGGTCGACAACGGGTTCTACCCGCCCTCCGGCGAGGGTCTCACCCAGCTGACCACGAAGCCCGACAGTGCGACCAACTGGCGGGGGCCGTACCTCAAGCAGGGCGTTCCCAACGATCCGTGGGGTGCCGCCTACGTCTACGAGTTCCCCGGCAAGAACAACGAGCAGGGGTATGACCTTTCGTCCCTGGGTCCCGACGGTCGCGCCGGCACCGACGACGACATCAAGAACTGGAAGTAACCGACGGCCATGACCTCGCTCCGCCAACAACGCTCGCGATCGGGAGGCTTCACACTGCTGGAGCTGATGGTCGTGCTTGCGCTGCTGGCGCTGGCGGGGGCGCTGGTCGCACCCAACCTGAAGGGTCTCGCCCAGGGCCGCGGTCCCGAGGAGGAGTCCAGACGCCTCCTCGCTGCTCTGACCCACGCGCGGGACCTGGCGCGGAACAAGGGCGACCGCATCGTTTTCTGGGTGGCCGCCGACGGGAAAAGCTACGGTCTCCGCGAGACCCGTTCGGGTCGCGATGCATTTGTCTATACAGTTGGCGAGCGCCTTCGCGTGCAGGCCTTCGACGCAGAATCGAAGGCAGTGGAGCAGCAGGAGGCGGACGCTTCCTTCTGGCCCGACGGCCTACCCGATGACGCGGCGACACCTCGGTTTCAGTTGCTGGAAAATGAGACGGAAGTCGCCAACCTGACGCTCGACACCAACACACGCCGATACGTCCTGACGGTGGCCGCCAATGCGCCCTGATCGCGGACAGAACGCCATGACCTTCGCCGAGTTGCTCGCCGCCATGACCATCATCGCCATCGTGATGCCCGTCATGGTCGGCGCGGTCCTGTTTGCGAACCGGACCGCGGTGATGGGCTCGCGCCGTGCGGAGGCGGCGTGGCAGGCTGATCAACTCATGCAGGAGGCCATCGCCACGGGAACTTGGCAGGACGGCGACGAGGAAGGTGAACTCAGCAACGGCATGACCTGGCGTCGGGAGACCGATGACTGGGATGTGGAGGCACTCTCCACCGTGACCGTGTCCGTCGACTATACGGTGCAGGGAACTGTCTATACAGAGTCCGTCGTGCGTGCTGTCCGGGTGCCGGAGGCAGAAGAATGAACCGCCGCCGCGCCTTCACCTTGATTGAAGTCCTGATCTCGCTGGCGATTGCCGGTGTGTTGCTGGCTGCGGTCATCTCGGCCTTGATCGGTTCTATTCGCCTGCGCCGCACCGCCGAACGTCTGGAAACGGAATCAGAGCCCCTTGCCTGGTTCCGCTCCACCGTCCGACGCGACTTCGCCAACGCCGTCGTTCCGTCCGGCATCCTTGCTGGCTCCTTCATCGTCACCTCGTCGGGTGAGGAGGAATCCTCCCGCGATCACATTTGGTTCTATACCACTGCGGGCGTCGTGACCGACGCGGCACCGTGGGGCGATGTGCGCAAGGTAGAGTATTTCCTCGATGAGGAGTCTCCTGCCGAGGGGGAGGAGGAGGCTTATCCTCTCATCCGCCGCGAGACGTTCAATCTCCTCTCCACCGTTGCCGACGAGACGACCTGGCGCGACACGGTGCTGGAGGCGAAGGCCACCGGCTTTTCCATCGAATGCAGTGACGGCGAGGAGTGGACTGAGTCCTGGGATTCCACTGTCGTGGAAAACGAGAATCCCACGGCAGTGCGCCTCACTGTCTATACAGCAAGTGCTGAGCCGCGCGTCGTCGTGCAGGAGATCGTCACACAGCCCCGCCCCGTGGCCGCTGTGGCCGCTGCAGGTGGAGGCACGCCATGAGACTCGACCGCCGCGGCATCGTGTTCGTCGTCCTGCTGTGGGCTATCATGGCCCTAACAACCGTCGCCATCTACTTTGCCCATTCCTCGCGCCTTGTCTATCTCGCCAGCGAATCAGCCGCCGCAGGCTATCAGGCCGAGAATGCGATTTCCTCCGCCGTCGAGTATTTCCTCTATGCGATCCAGACGGAGGAGCCGGAAGGCAAGTATCTCGACCTGGAGACCGACGGCTACGAGGTGAGTCAAGTACCCCTCGGTGAGGCCCGGTTCTGGTTCCTCGGCTGGGATCGCAACGCCCTAACCGAGCCATCATCACCTGTCTATACAGCGGTCGACGAAGCAGCGAAGCTCAACATCAACACCGCCGATCAGGAAATGCTCGCAGCGCTCCCGGGCATGACCAGCGAGTTGGCTGCGGCCATCGTCGATTGGCGTGATACCGACGAGGAACTTTCCTCGGAAGGCGCAGAGTCGGCCGACTATCTCACGCTCGACACCCCCTACGCCGCAAAGAACTCGGAGTTCGAAAGCATCGACGAAATCCGCCTCCTCCACGGCGCCGATCCGGAGATCCTCTACGGCGAGGACCGGAACATGAACGGCGTGCTCGACCAGAACGAAAACGACGGTGACGCCTCCTGGCCGCCCGACAACGAGGACGGTATCCTCCAGACGGGCATCATGCGCTACATCACGGTTTTTTCGCGCGAACCCAACACGAAGAGCGACGGATCGAACAAGGTGAACCTGCGCGGCCAAAGTGCCCGCAGCGACTTGCAGACGCTGGTCAGCGAGCGACTCGGCGGCGATGTCTTCAACCAGATAATCGCCAACGCGGGGAACAACCTGGGACGACCTGACAGCGTCCTTGCCTTCTATCTTTCCAGCGGTCTTTCCGAGGCCCAGTTCCGCGAGATCGAGAACGACCTCACCGTCTCGGAGGGCGAGTATCGCATCGGTGCCGTGAACGTGGTGACGGCGCCGCTCGCGGTGCTTGCGTGCCTGCCGGGAATCACCGGCGAGAAGGCAGAGGAGATCGTCAATGCGCGCCTCAGCCTCACCGACGAGCAGCGCGAGAGCGTGCTCTGGCTTACCACGATTCTTGACCCCGACACCTGCCGATTGGTCGGACCGCACATCACGGCGCAGAGTTGGCAGTACGGTCTGGACATCGTCGCCGTGGGTCGCAACGGGCGCGGCTTCCGCCGCGAATTCGTCGTGGTTGATGTCGAGGACCCGCCGACCGTGATTTTCCGCCGCGATCGATCCCGCGAGGGCTGGCCGCTCGGCGATGAAGAATTGGAATCCCAAACCGAAGGAGTCGCTTCCAGCCGATGATTTCCTTGTCCCAAGCGACAATCCGGGAACGCACGCGCAGGTTGCTGCTGTGCGAGTTCCGTCCCGATGGCGCGATGCTGTGTGAGTACGCGGTTGGCTCGGCGGGAGCGCGCCAGACCGCGGCGCTTTCCGCCGCCATCCCCGGCGATCCCTGCGGTCCTGACGCGGCCACGTTCGGCGCCCAGCTTCGCCTGCTCATGCAGGAGCACAAGCTTCGCGGCGGCGCGTGCCTCGTGCTGGTCCCGCTCTCGTGGGTCGTGACGCACAGCTTCGAAACGCCCGCGCTCTCAGACGCGGACCTGCAATCCATGATCACCCTTGAGGCCGAGAAGGTTTTCCCCTTCGGGCCGTCGGAGCAGGTCCTCGGCAACTCCGTCATCCGTCCTTCGGAATCGGCAGCCGTCGTCACGCTGGTGGCCATGCAGGCGACACGGCTCGATGCACTGGAGCGTGCGCTTCGCGGTGCGGGCCTCGGCCCTGTGGCCATCGCCGTCCAAGGCTTTGACGACAGCACCGAAGCCGCGAGTGCGCGCCTCCTGACGGGCCCTTCCGGCCTGCTGCTCTCGGTGAGCCAGAGCGGTTCCGTCGTGGCGCTGCGCCACCTTTGCGACGCGACGGCGCTCGGCGACCTGGCCGAGCCAGCGCGCCGCGCTGATCTCGTGCGCGAGGTGAAGATGTCCCTCCGCGCGCTTCCGCAGGCCCTGGGTGCCGCACCGACTGCCATCGTGCTCGAATGGGATCAGGGGCTTCAGGAAAGCCAGATCGCACCGCTCGCCGAACAGTTCCGCAAAAGTGGCTTCGACCTGCAAAGCCGCCGGGTGACCGAAGGCGAGCAGCGCGTCCGCCTGATCGAGCGCTGGGCGAAGGAGCATCGCCTCGCGGTGAACCTGCTTCGCCCCCGCCTGTCGCGCTGGGAACGCACCTTCCGCGCGATGAACCGCCGCGGCCTACTGGTCCGTGCCGTGGCGGGTGCGGGCACCCTGGTGGCCCTCGTGGCGCTGCTGTTCCTCTACCGTGGCTGGCGTGCCTCCTCGCTCGAATCACAGTGGAGCCGCATGGAATCAGACGTCGCCGTGGTCGAGGGGCTCGAACAGGACATTCGCGCATGGCGGGCCTGGTACAACCCGGCCGTTCCCACGCTCGACCTGATGAAGTCGCTGACCGAGGCATTCCCCTCCGGTGGCGATGTCTATACAAAGACGCTTCAGATTCGTGACCAACGTGAAGTGATCTGCACCGGCACGGCCAAACGACGGGAGGATTTTGTGAAGTTTCAGGAGAAACTCGGTGCCACGGCGGGAGTCAGTGGATTGCAGGTCCAGCAGCTTCGCGGCGAGGAGCCCGTGCAGTTCAGCCTTACGTTCCGCTGGGCAGGAAGGGGTGGCGCATGAGCAACGATGCACGCAGGAAGCTCCTGATTGTCCTGGCGGGTTGCGGCGTCGGCCTCTTCCTGCTGGATGCGGCAGTGCTCCGTCCGCTGGGCAATGCCTGGCAAAGTCAGGGGGAGCGCATCGCTACGGGCAGCCAGCAGGTGGAGCGCGGGAATGCCCTGCTTGATCGACGCGATTCCACGAGCGGTCGTTGGAAGAGCATGAAGGACGGCTCGCTCCCGAAGGATACCGCCAAGGCCGAGTCGCTTGTGCTGAGTGCCATCGGCAATTGGGCCGGACGTAGTGGGCTCACGGTGTCGAATATTCGCCCGCGCTGGGTCGTGATGAAGAACGTGGGCGACCGGTTCGAAGTCCGCCTGTCCGCCGATGGCGACCTTGAGCGAGTCACGCGGTTCATCTATGAGTTGGAGACCGATAGTCTGCCGCTCGCGGTGGAGGAAACGCTCATCCGGTCGAAGACTGACTCTGGCGACGACCTGAGTCTTGAACTGCGCTTTTCGGCGCTTCGGATCGGGGGAACCGGCGCATGAGACTCGTTGCTGTTGGTTGCCTTATCCTGGTCGCAGCCGTCGCGCTGGTCGGTGCGCAGGAATCCCGCAAGCCCGCGTCCGCGCGGTCCTTCTCCGACTACAACATCCTGCTCCAGCGGAACATCTTCAGCGCCAAGCGTCGCGCACCGGTCGTGGGCACACGCTCGACTGGGCCTGTCTCCACGGCGCCCACCATCGAGACGGTGACGCTCGTTGGTGTGGTGCTCCGTGACACGGGAAACATCGCGATCTTCGCCTCTGCGCTCAGTTCCGAGAGCGGTTCTCGAAACCCCGGTGAATCGGTGGCAGGGTTTCGTATAGACGAGATCAGGACGACCTCCATCACCATGACGCGTGATGAGAAGAAGCTGGAATGGACGGTGGGGGGAATCCTCCGCCGTATAGACGGTGGCGATTGGTACCTCCCCGAGGCACCAGGCGCCGCCAGCGACATCACCGCCGATCCCGCCGCCGAGGCGGCAATCCTGAAACGTATGCGCGCCCGCCGGGCGCAGGAGGCCAGCAATGAGTAAGTACCGACGTCTTTCCGCCCTGATCCTCTCCGGTGCGCTGGTGTTCCCACTCCTTGCGCAACCGGATCAAGCCCCGGAGCCGACACCGGAAGAGACCCCGGCACCCACGCCGGAGCCTACGCCTGAACCGACTCCAGAGCCGACGCCGGAACTCATCCTCCTGGCACCCGTCGAGCCCGGTCCGCCCGATGAATCAGGCGCACCCCCTGCCGATATGGAGGGCGCTCCACCCGCAGGGATCGACACACCGGAGATGAATGGTTCCGCGATGGACTTCGAGGCCCAGATGCGCCTTCGTCGCCGCGACTCCGAGATGGAAGGCTCATCGTCCGGCTCTTCGCAGACCTCCGCCGAACCGACGCCGATTCCCAAGCTCATCAGCCTCAACTTCAAAGGCGCGCCCCTCAATACGGTGCTCGACTACCTCGCGGAGAGCACCGGCTACTCGGTCGTGCGCGGCACCACGGTCGAAGGCACTGTCGACGTCATCAGTCCGACCGCGCTCTCCACAGAGGATGCGTTGGAACTCGTCACCACGGTCCTCTACCAGCGCGGCTACGCGGCGCTTCGCGTCGGCAAGACGCTGACCATCGTGAAGCGCGATGACGCCAGCAAGCGCAACGTCCCGGTCCGTCAGGGGGCCGATCCCGAGGAGATTCCCCTCAGTGACCAGATCGTGACGCAGATCATCCCGGTGCGCTACAGCCGCGCCAGCGAACTGGTCGACAACATCAAACCCCTCCTGCCCGAGAACTCGATCATCACGGCAAACCAGGGGAGCAACGCCATCATCCTGACCGACTCGCAGATGAACGTGCGTCGCGTGGTCGAGATCATCTCGGCGCTCGACAAGTCCTTCTCCGAGATCACGACGGTGCGCGCCTTCACGCTTCAGTATGCCGACGCGAAGGCGACCGCGACGCTCATCACGACCCTCTTCCAATCGAACACCGCGACAGGGCAGAACGGACGCAACAACGGCGGTACCCAGTTCCGCGGCCCGGGCGGCCCCTTCGGCGGGAACCGCGGGGGCGACAGCTCCAGCTCCGATTCGTCCGCCGCGGCGCTTCAGGCTTCCTCTCGCATCGCCGCCGGTGCGGACGAGCGAACCAACACGCTGGTCGTGGCGGCGCCTGGAGCCCTGATGCCTGCCATCGAGGAGCTCCTCACGCAGATCGACAAGTCGACGGACGTCCTCACCGAGGTACGCGTCTTCCCCCTCAAGTACGCTGACGCCCAGGAGATGGCCACGCTGGTGACCAGTGTGTTCGCCCCGAGCAGTACAACAACCACCAGCGGCAGCAATAACAACAATCGGGGCCAGCGCTTCTTCCAGTTCGGTGGCTTTGGCGGTTTCCGGGGACAAGGTGGCAACAGCCAGCAGACAGCGGGTCAGAGTGAGCGCCAACAGGCTGAGGATTCCGTCGTCGCCGTCGCGGACACGCGCACCAACTCGATCGTCGTGAGCGCCGTCGGAAGCGTGCTGGACCAGGTCGAGCAGGTCGTCAAGGGTCTCGACCGCGATCCATCCGGCACGAAGAAGGTCCACGTCTACGAGTTGAAGAACGCGCGCCCCGAGGAGGTCTCGGCCCTCATCGAGGAGATGTTTGGCACCTCGACCTCGTCGTCGACCACGACGCGATCCTCGAACAATAACACGCGCTCGAACAACACGGGGACGCGGAACAATAATAACCGGAACACGGGGAACTGAGCGCGATCATGAGAAACGGAACCCAATTGTTCGTCGCCGCCATGGCGGCAGCCGCCCTGATCTCGGGCCAGCAGGCATCGGCACAGCCGGGCGAAGGAGGTCGCCAGGGAACCCGTGGCAACCTCGGCACCACGCTCGCGAAGGATGCCGTCGTCAAGTATGACCCGGAGACCAACTCGATCATCGTCATTACCGACGACGACACGAACGAGCAAATCGCCCAACTCATCAACAAGCTGGACCAGCCCACACCGCAGGTCCTCATCAACGTGCTGTTCCTTGAGGTGACCTACACCAACGACCTCGACTACGGCCTTGAGGCTTCCTTCAACTGGAACAATGGCCGCGGCGTCGCGGAGAGCGACTTCGGCCTCGCGGGCGCGTCGCAAGGCGGCTTTCTGCGTATCCTGCAGGACGATATCTCGGTGACCATGCGGGCGCTTGCCGAGCGCGGCAAGCTGGAGGTCCTTTCGCGTCCGTCGGTCCTCGCACGCAACAACGAGGAAGCCACCATCACCATCGGCCAGGAAGTCCCCTTCATCCGCAACTCGCGCGTGACGGACAACGGCCAGACCATCAACACCATCGAGTACGAGGACATCGGCATCATCCTCACGGTGACGCCGTCGATCAGCCCCGAGGGCCTGGTCGAGATGGAGGTCGCGCCGGAGATTTCAACGCTCACCAGCCAGACCGTTCCCATCACCGACACGACCAACGCCCAGGTCATCGCCAAGCGCTCAGCCAGCACCCGCGTGGTCGTTGCCGACGGGAAGACCGTTGTCATCGGCGGCCTGATGGAGGACAACTTCACCGAATCGGTTCGCAAGCTGCCACTGCTCGGCGACATTCCCGTGCTTGGTCCGTTGCTCTTCAGCCGCACGATCAAGAACAAGAGCAAGACCGAGCTGCTGATCTTCCTGACCCCAAGCGTCGTCACCGGGATCGAGGATCTGAGCCGCACCACCGACGAGGAACGTGCCCGCCTGCGCTTGGTCGACAAGGCCTTCAAGGGTGTCGACACCACACGCTATATCGACTCGCTCGAGAAGCCGTCCGAGTCGACCGAGGGCGAAGAGAAGAAGTAACGAGACGGAGCGAGGCATCGTCGCATGGTGACGTTCGAGACACGCGAGAAGAGGCTGTTGCCGATCAGGGTCACGCTCGTGGCCCTGTGGGTGGCACTGGCCGTGTGGCTTGGCGTCGAGCACATGCACACGCAACGCAAGGCTCGGACGGCGTTGCTCCAGCGGGCCCGCGACATCTCGGACACGATCGCGCTGATCAGCCGCTCAAGTCGCTCTGGCCTGATTCGCGAAGACCGCCTTAATCGCGCACTCAGCGAACTCGTGCAGTGGGATTTGCTCGAGGCCATTGTCCTCCTGAACGCCCGTGGCGAGACCGTGGCATCCGCTGGTCACACGGAGCGTTACGATCCCAAGACGCTCGAACTCGGCGCGGTGCGCTGGTCCGAGGACTCGGTCATCGTGATGAACCTCGTCGACCTTGGCTCCGAGCCGGGAAGCGAACCGCAGACCCGCAATCCCACCATCGTCATCCCGGCACCGGATCGGGAGGACCAACGCTTCCGCCCGCCGGGCGACCGCGATACAAGCGGCACGCTTGAGCGCCGCGAAATGCCCATGGGACCGCCGCCTCCACCCCCACCTGACGATAGGGTGACGTCCGGCCCGCTCCGCCAACAGCAACGACCGGCCCGCCCCCCGTGGGCACGCGATTCGTCGGGACGCCCGCCATGGATGAGCGAAAGCGAGTTCCGCGACCTGATCGAGCGCCGCGGCTTCCACAGCTTCGTGCTGATCCTCAACGCACGCCCCATGCGCGACGACCTCGCCGCAGACCGAAACCTGCGCCTCATTGTGGCGGTCATCAGCCTGCTTGGCGTCGCCGGTCTGTTGGCGGGGCTGACGCAATGGAGTCGCTCCACCAGCCTCCTTCTCAAGCTGGTGCAGAGCCAGCAGCAGAACGAGTCCCTTCGCGAGTTGAACCTGGCCGCCGCAGGTCTGGCTCATGAGACACGCAATCCGCTCAACGTCGTGCGCGGCGTCGCGCAACTCATCGATCACGACCCTGCCTCCCCTCCCGAGATTCGCGACCGTGTCCGTCAGATCATGGAAGAGATCGACATGGTCACGTTCCGGCTCAATGAGTTCATCCGCTACTCGCGCCCACCACAGCCGCACCTTTCCGCGACCAACCCGACGACGGTCGCGGAGAACGTTCGTACTGCCCTGCAAAGCGACATCGAGGGACGCGACGTCACCATCGAGGTGGAGACCGCCTCCTATCGTGTGGAAGCGGACGAGATGCTGCTGCGCCAGTTGCTCTTCAACCTCATGATGAACGCGGTGCAGGCCGTCTGCGAACCGGGTCGCATCCGCGTGCACGCCGAGCCCGGCGAAGGCGGGCAGTTGCGCCTGATCGTGGACGACAACGGCCCCGGCGTCGCGGAGGACTTGCGCCAGGAAGTCTTCCGCCCCTACTTCACCACCAGCGACCGGGGCAGCGGACTCGGTCTCGCTGTCGTGCGCCAGATCTGCGTCGCACACGGTTGGAACATTGAGTGCACCACGGCACCCCTTGGCGGAGCCCGGTTTGTCCTCAGCGGCCTGCGAATGACCACCACACCACCGGCCACCTCATGACACGAATGCCCGAAAACACGCCCGTCCTGATCGTCGACGATGACGAGAACCAGCGGCGACTTCTCTCCGGCTGCCTCGCGCAGCACGGCTATGCAACCCTAACGGCGGCGGACGGGCTGGATGCGCTGGATCGGCTCGCCCGCGACCCCGTGGCGATGATCATCTCCGACATGCGGATGCCGCGCATGACCGGGCTGGACCTTCTCCGTGCGGCACGGGAGCGAGGCTACGATTTCCCGTTCCTGTTGGTGACGGCCTTCCCAGACGTGCGTGACGCCGTCGGCGCCATGCGCGACGGAGCGGTGAATTATCTGGAGAAGCCCATCGATCTCGACGAGCTGCTGACCTCGGTTCGCACGGCACTCGGTAGAAGGATCTCCTCGGAAATCGCTCGCCCCGACGTGGCGATTCCTCCCGGCGTCATCGCCGACAGCCCCCCCATGCGCAGCATCCTGCGCGACGTGGCGCTCGTTGGGCCGACCGATTCGCGCGTGCTCCTCACAGGCGAAAGCGGCACCGGCAAGGAGGTCATCGCCGACGCGCTCCATCGCATCAGCCCTCGCGCGCGCCAGCCCTTCCTCAAGGTCAACTGCGCGGCTATTCCCGAGAACCTCCTTGAAAGCGAGCTGTTCGGTCACGAAAAGGGCGCCTTCTCCGGTGCGGTGGCCCGTCGCGTAGGTGTCTTCGAGGAAGCGGACGGCGGCACCATCCTGCTCGACGAAATCGGCGACATGCCGATGGCCCTTCAGGCCAAGCTCCTCCGCGTCATCCAGGACGGCGTCTTCCGCCGCATCGGCGGCTCGCAGACCCTCCACACCGACATCCGCCTCATCGCTTCAACGAACCGCGATCTGGAACAGGACATGATCGCGGGGCGCTTTCGCGAGGACCTTTTCTTCCGCCTCAACGTGTTCGAGATCCACCTTCCGCCGCTGCGCGAACGTCCCGAGGACATCATCCCCCTGGCCACGCACTTCGCCTCGGGATTCCTCGGCGGCAAGGTCCGCTTCTCCCCCGCAGCCGTCGCGCTACTCAGCGCCTATCGCTGGCCCGGAAACGTGCGCGAGCTGCGCAACGCCATGGAGCGCGCGGTCCTGGTGGCCCGCAGCGAGGTCATCCTCCCCGAACATTTCCCGCCCCGCCTCCAAACCCGCGACCACACGGCACCCGTGCAGCCTGCCTCCTCCGGCATGATCGCTGACGTCGAGCGCTCCCTGATCCTTCAGACCCTGAAGGCCAATCGCTACAACCGATCCGAATCGGCACGGGAACTCGGCATCAGCCGCCGCGCGCTCCTGTACAAGCTCCAGCGCCTCCGCGAAATGGGCTTCGACGTCGACGGTGAGGCTCGGTAAAGCCTCAATGTCGGTCACGCACAATTGTTTGCTTGCCATCCGTCAGCGGAATGGTAAACATCCCCCTGCGTGCTGGGGAGCACGCCGACATTTATTCACACGGGGGAATTACCATGAAACGAAGTGCTATTCTCGCATTGGGTCTGGCGCTGTGCGCCGGATGGGCGCAGGCATCGGAGCAGTGGCTCTACGCCGCAGACACTTCCACGGGCATCATCTATGGCACACCGGTGGAGAGCGCTGGATCGCAACCGCTTATGCCGATTTCCGGCTACGCGACCGTCACCGCTACTCGCTTGGTCTACCTGAATGCGGACGAAGTCATTTTCGAGCCGCTGGGCACCGGGATTCTGGCGCACTTGGTCCTGTCGACAGGGACGCTCACCGAACTGGGCCCCTATGCGGGTAGCCCTGTCATGCTGCGGACGCACCCAGATGGCAACGGGGTCACGCTCATGAGCACGGTCGGCTCCCAAATTCGCCTGACTACACTGACTCGCGCCGCGGCGGGCGCCGATTTTGACTCCGACTTTGTAGAGTTCCCCGTCCCCGCGTCGGCCACCGGCCGCGCATTCCTACCGGCGCCCGACGGGGACGGGTGGCTCCTGCTCGACTGGGGCACCGCGCTTAACGCGGAGAGCCAGTTCGTGCCCATCAGCCGTGTGTGGAAGATTGGAACCGATGCATCGGCAACCGAGCTGACCTCTTTCCCGCTGCAATACACTCGCATCGAACCGGCGCCGAACAACCGAATCGCGCTTTTCGCCACCGGTTCCCCGGCGCAGCTTCTGGAGGCCGACGGCACACCGGTCAGCCCGCTGGGCCTGGCGCCGGAAATCGAGCAAGGCACAATCGAGACGATAGCCCTCGGCGAGACGCCGCGGGCCGCCGCGGTGCTCAACTCGGCAACCAGCGGGCGTGGGTCCTTCGCCGTGCAGGAAGGCGCCACCACCGACACGCTTCAGATTCTCCAGCCCCCCTTCACCTTGGGAGACGAGAACATCACCCTGCAAGGGGCCGCCAGCTTGTCCCAGGTCGACTCCAACACGTGGAATTATCACGATTCGGTCATGGGCGGCATCCGCCAGTTTGATCGCAGCACCCGCAAGGCGAAGCAGTACTTCAATCTCCACCGCGGCACCGGCCCTGTCATGAACGAGATCCGTGCGATCACGGTGGGCGGCGACCATCAGCTCTACGTCTTGAACCGCGCTGATCTGGGGATGCAGATCCTGCGGGTGGACCCAGCCACCGGCGATAGAACCGAGGTCTGCCTGATCACCGGGCGCGATCTGGAACCCACCATCGGCAACCAGCTTCCCAACCAGTTCTATCTGATGGAGCGGACTGCCGCGATCTCCACCGCCACCGATTCGCGTCTGGGGATTCGGGTCCTCCATGCCATCGTGGACGAGGGAAGTGTGGCGTTTCAGGAAGGCCCCATCGCCGATATCGCCCATTCAGTGGCTGATGTGTCGGTCAGTTCCGGGGGTGTGGGCTCGGTCCTGATCTCTTCCAACAACGAGGGTGGCTACGTGCATCTGGACCTTTCGAGTGCCAGGCGCGCCAACACCTCCTTCGAGGTGCCCCTCCAGAATTGGGTGCTCAATACCCAAAGCAACACCTACGACGCCACCTACGCGCTCCCGCCGGAGATTTCGCAGGCGACCAGCCTTGCCTTCCGCACCACCCGCTCGCTCGGCCAAAGCACCATCGACCTGCGGGACCTGGGCTTCACGCTCCCAGGGGAATCGGGGATGCGGCATGTGGTCCCCAGCGTCATTGGTCAGTTCGCACCGAGCACCTCATACGGCGCAGCATTCAGCACCAAGGACCTGCCGATTCAGGAAGGTGATCTTCAGGTCTCCCTCCAGTTCTTCGGCTCCACGGCGGGCATCCTCCCCCTCGAGCTCAAGGGCGAGATGCTCACCAACGGCATGATCCTGATCCCCTCGACCGTCGACCAGCCGCGCGTTGCCGTCATCCAGCCGACCATCCAGCGCATGAGCACGCTTTCGCCGTCACCGCTGCTCGAAGGCATCGATCAGACCGTGCAGCTTTCTGGTGCGGATACCGAGGTAGCCGGCCTGCTGCGGATCAGTTCCGCAGTCCGTGTCCCGGGTAGCACTTCGGATATCCTCGCGTTTTCTCGAGAGGGCTGGCGGCTCCTCCACATCGACGCGTTTACGGGTGAGGTGACCTCGCTGGGCTCCATCGAACCAGACGTCATCAATGGTCGCCTGCTCGGTAACTCACCGGATCCTTGGGTCGAGCTGACTACTGGGCTGATGTCGACGCCTGCATCGGTGACCGGTTGGGCACTTGATTGATCGAAGCGCCCAACCGCTTCCACTTGCTCCACAACATGAGGTGCGGAAAGGTGGACCGTCATTGGTCCACCTTTTCTTTTTGCCGCGAGGAACCACGCCCTGATGAAACCATACGCCACTGTCCTGCAAGGCCTTGCCTTTGCCCTGATTCTTGGACCGGTGCTGGCCGACGAGCCTGCCGCATCGGACCCTGCCGCGGCGCTCGCCTCCGGCAAGCTGGTCATTCACTACCATCGTTTCGACGGCAATTACGATACCCCGGGCCTTTGGACCTGGGATGGGCGAAAGCAGAAGGAGCCTACCTCGCCCGAGGTCCTTTCCTCCGGGAAGACCGATTACGGCGCTTGGTTCGCCGTCGACCTTGCCGAGTTCGGCAACGACGACGGTCCCGAGGAGCGGATCGGGTTCATCCCGCGGTTACGGCGTGACTGGAACATGAAGGACGGCAGTGATCGCTACTGGACGCCCGAACTGGGACGCGAGGTCTGGTTGATCGGCAACGACCCGCGCATCTATACGGTGCGACCCGACACCTCCCCCAAGATCGATCAGGCCTACGTCGACTCGGCCCGCCAGGTGACCCTCGTGCTCTCGACGGCGCTCCCCGCCGCCGAGGCCAAGCCCGGCACCTTCACCGTGACCGACAGCGACAAGAAGAACTATCCGGTCAGCGCCGTGCAGCTTGTCTCCGCCAAGGACGGCGCCAGCAAGTTGGTCGAGGTGAGTCTTGCCGAGGATCTAGACTTCCTGAGCCAGACAGTGACCGTTTCCAGCGAGGCCTATCGTCCGGCCGACGCGGTGCTCCGACGCGTGCTCGACGACAAGTCCCGCTTCTTTTCCAGCGAACCCATGGGCGCTGTCTATACGCCCGAGGCAACGACCTTCCGCCTCTTCTCCCCCACCACCCGCGAAGTCAGGCTGGTGCTGTACGACAATGCGACGGGCAAGGATGGCCGCAAGGAAGTCCCCATGACTCGCGGCACCAACGGCGTCTGGTCGGCTGAGGTGAAGGGTAATCTGGAGGGACGCCACTACAAGTATCTGGTGACCAGCCAGCGCTATGACACGCAGGAGATCAACGACCCCAACGCGACCAATACCACCGGCGACGACGGCAACGCCCGCATCACCAACGTGCGCGCCCTTGACCCACCCGGTTTCCGTCCCATCAAGCGCCCCGACTACGGCAAATCGCCGACGGACGCCATCATCTACCAGATGCACGTCCGCGACTTCACCGTGCTCGCCAGTTCCGGCGTCTCGGCCGATAACCGTGGCAAGTATCTTGGCCTGACCGAGTCGGACACGCACCTGCCCAGCGACGAGGGAATCAAGACCGCCTTGGCCCACCTGAAGGAACTGGGCGTGACCCATGTCCAGATCCAGCCCTTCCACGACTGGGACAATGACGAGGACAAGCCGGAGTACAACTGGGGCTACATGACCGCCTTCTTCAACTCTCCTGAGGGCTCCCTCTCCAGCGACATCCGCTCCACAGCCCGCATCCGCGAAGTGAAGCAGATGGTGCAGGCCATCAAGGAAGCAGGTCTGGGCGTGATCCTGGACGTCGTCTATAACCACACGGGCGTTCAGAACACCTTCGAGCACTCGGCGCCCGGCTACTTCCTGCGGATGCGCCCCGACGGCTCGTTTTGGAACGGGTCCGGCACGGGGAACGAACTGCGCACCGAGGCCCCGATGGCCCGGCGATTCGTCATCGACTCGCTCAAGTACTGGGTGGACGAGTATGGCATCGACGGCTTCCGCTTTGACCTGATGGGACTGATCGATCTGGAGACCCTCAAACAGGCCAAGACGGAGCTGAGGGCTCTCTATCCCGAGATCATGTTCTACGGCGAGCCTTGGGCCGCAGCCGGTCCCGACGGCGTTGGGGTCGCCCAGATCGTCTACAAGGATGTGCTGAAGGGCACGGGGATCGCCGCATTCAACGATCACTTCCGCGATGCGCTCAAGGGATCACCGGACGGCAACGATCCCGGCTACATCGTCAACGGCACGCGCCGCGACGGCGTCATCCGCGGCATCGCCGGTTCCATCGACGACTGGACCACGAGCCCCATCCAGTCCATCAACTACGCCGACGTCCACGACAACCTGATCCTGCATGACAAGATCAAGTACTCGGCTCCGGATGCCACGGAAGAGGAGCGGGCGCAGATGCAGATGCTCAGCGGCGGCATCCTCGCCGTCTCGCAAGGCATCATGCTGGTCCACACCGGCGCGGACTTCCTTCGCAGCAAGAAGGGCGAGCACAACAGCTACAACGCAGGCGACGAGATCAATGGCGTCCACTGGGAGTTGAAGAAGCAGCACCACGACGTCTTCGAGTTCTATAAGGGCGTCATCGCGATTCGCAAGGCTCACCCGATGTTCCGCCTTGGCTCCGCCGAGGAGGTCCGCAAGCGCGTCAAGTTCATGGAGGATCAGCGCCCCAACGCCGAGTCCATCGTCTTCACGGTGAGCGGTGAAGGCCTGGAAGGCGAGACGTGGAAGGAATCATGTGTCCTGATCAACCCCACCGCCGAGCCTGTCTACTTTGAGATCCCCGGCGACGATCCGTGGAACGTATTTGTCCTCGGTGACAAGGCAGGGACCGAGAGCCTCGGCGAACAGCGCGGCAGCCTTGAGGTTCCCGGACGCGGAATGGCCGTCCTCGGCCGCTGATCTCCGGCGATCAGGAGCAAATAAGGGCCGCGGTCAACTCGACCGCGGCCCTTTGCATTATTCGAGGAAATCCTCAACACGGTGGCGGTGTTTCGCCGCCAGTTCCACTTCCATGTGAACGCCGTCCTCCTCGTAGGCCTCGTGACGCACGTGACCTTCGCGGTGGAGGAACCCCACCAGATCATGCCGTGAATGAGGGACCACGAGAGTGAAGGGAACCAGCCCCTCGCGCGTGAAGTCCGCCAGGTGCTCGACCAGTTCGTCGATCCCCTGACCGGTCAGGCCGCTCACCATCACATTCGGTGTCGCGTGGGCACGAAGCTCTGCCAGGACGATGGGATCGATGGGACGATCAATCTTGTTCAGCACGTAGAGGGTCGGTCGATTAAGGACGTTGATTTCCTCGAGCACCTTGTGAGTTGCGCGCAGGTGATCGAGGGCCTGGGGGTGTGACGCATCCACCACATGCAGCAGCATGTCGGCGAGTTGCGACTCCTCAAGTGTTGCCATGAAGGCGTCCACCAGCATGTGCGGCAGCTTGCGGATGAAGCCCACCGTGTCGGTCAGGAGCAGTTCCTGATTGTTGGGCAGATTGACGCGCCGCGTGGTCGGGTCGAGCGTGGCGAAGAGCTTGTCCTCGGCCAGCACGCCGGCCTTGGTCATGTAGTTGAGGAGCGTCGACTTCCCTGCATTCGTATAGCCGATGATCGCGGCGGTCGGCACGGGCTTCCCTTGGCGACGGGCACGCATGGTGGCGCGGGAGCGGCGAACTTCCTTCAACTCGCGCTTGAGCTTCAGGATGTCCTCGCGGACCATACGCCGATCGACTTCGATCTGCGCTTCGCCGGCGCCGCCGGTAAAGCCACCACCGCCGCGCTGGCGCTCAAGGTGCGTCCACGCACGCTTGAGCCGCGGCAGCGAGTACTCGAGCCGCGCCAACTGCACTTGCAACCGAGCTTCGCGGGTCTGGGCGCGCTGCTGGAAAATATCCAGGATCACCTCGCGCCGGTCGATCACGGCGAGACCGGTTAACTTCTCCCAGTTTCGCTGCTGGGCGGGGGTCAAATCGTCATCGATGATGATGAGGTTTGCCTGCGCCATCTCGGCGCGGGCCTTGATTTCCTCGGCCTTGCCGGTACCGAGGAGGTACTGTGGCGTCGGCGACTGGACGGCGGCAATTTCCTCGCCGAGCACTGGCGTGCCCATGGTGGCCACCAGTTGCGTCAATTCTTCCAAGTGTTCCTGGGCGCTGGTCGGTGTATCTTCCCGGCGCCTGACTCCGACAAGGTAGGCTCTGAGCGGATCGGAACTCGTCTCTTTAGTGGTCTCAAACAAGCAGGTAGGGTATCCTGGAACGTGCGATGTGCTGACAGGTGGAATTGTGCAATGGCCACCGGGCAAAGAGCAACCCCCCTCTTGCGAGGGGGGCTGAAGCGTCTGGTGGTGAGCGGGAGAGGATCAGAGAGAACTAACAGGTGGGTTTGTGTTAGGTAGGAAGGTGTCCCTTGAGAGGGAGCGAGGGAATGATGTGAGGTGGGAAGTTCCCGGGTTATCCGGGGTGGAAGGCCTCATCCCTGCTGCTGATCCACCAAGACTGAGCAAATGGGCAATTGAACGATGCTTGACTCCTTCATCTTTCTGGTCATTTGACCCTGGCGCCATTCGGAAGGTTTGGTTGTAAGACCTTGCCTTCATGAGGATAAGTAGAGCGCAATCCGTGCCAGTTTAGCGTGGGGCCAAAAGCTCCCCCTGTCGCCTCTGCACCGCCGCATGGGGACCCGGTGCGACGACATGCTACGCCACTCGGTGCAGCCCCGCGACGAAAGCGTCCGTCAGTGGATGCCAACGCCTTCGGGATGTTTGCGGAATCTATATGCGGAAATCCCCGGCCCTGTGCAGGGCACACTAGCCAACATGCTATCGATAGCGTGCGGGATGTGAGCGGCCCGTGGTCGGAACGGCCTGATCCCGCTAGCCTCAGCTGGTCGTCTTGGGCTCGAAGAAAGGGACCTTATCCTTGGACGTGGAGATCTCCATGTTGTCCTCGGCGGCTTTTGCCTTCCGGTTCCGCTCCGCTTCCTCGGGCAGCAGTTCCTGCTGAAGGAACTTTTCGAAGGCCTCAACAATGGCTGGGTCGAAGTGCTTGCCGCTGGTCGAGCGAATCCGATCGCCTGCCTGGGTGAAGGTCATCGGCTTGTTATAGCTGCGCTGGCTCGTCATGGCGTCGAGCGCGTCTGCGAGAGCGATGATGCGCCCCTCGAGCGGGCATTCCTCGCCCTTCAGTCCGTCGGGGTAACCGGTCCCGTCCCACTTCTCATGGTGCCCGCGAATATACGGTAGCAGGTCGTGGAGGAACGTGATCGGACGGAGGATCTTCTCGCCCATCTCCACGTGATCCTTGATCGTGTGATATTCCGTGTCGGTCAAGGCGCCGGGCTTGTTGATGATCCCTTCCTTAATGCCGATCTTGCCGATGTCGTGCAGGTCCGCCGCCATCTTGAGGCGCCCGAGCCGGTAGTCGTCCAACCCCATCCGCTTGCCGATGCCGACGCTATAGCGGCTCACGCGGGCCGTGTGACCCATCGTGTAGGAGTCCTTGGCCTCGATCGCATTGACCAGTGCCTGGAGCGTCTGGATGTAGTGCGCTTGCAGCGTGTCGCACAGGTTCGCATTCTCAATCGCAATGGCGCACTGGTTGGCGAACGCCGTGACCAACTCGGCGTCCAAATCGTCGTAGTGGACGTTGGCCATGCGGTTCTGGAAGTAGAGCGCGCCGAGCACGTTGTCGCCCGTGATGAGGGGGGCGCACATGACGCTCTTGACCGAGAAGCCAATGATCGACTCGCTGCTCGACAGGCGGGAATCCTGCGCCGCGTCGTTTGCGATCAGTGTGCACTTTTCCTGGATGGCGCGATCAAGCACGGTGCGACTAATCGTCACGCTGGGCTCCTCGTCGCTGTCGCGCGAAGCCGCGTGACGCACCACCATCGATTTCTTCTCCGAGTCCTGCAGGAGGACCACCAGATTCTCGGCCCCCTCAAACACGTCGAACAGGCTCTTGCTGATGTGCGGCAGAAGCTCGGGGATCGAGACGATCTTGGTCATCGTCTGGGAGATGGCGAAAATAGTCTGGAGGCCATTAAGGAGGCGCTCCGTGCGCGCCAGCGTCTTCTTCTCCTCCTCGGAGATATTCGGCTGGTTCTCGGCGTAGTAGCGGAAGATCGATGAGAACTTGCCGGCCAGGTCCTCGATGCGCACCTTCTGAGTGCTGACCTTGCTGGTGACCGCCGACTCCACGTTGCTCATGAAGTTGATGGTGCGGAAGTCGTCTTCCTGAAGGAGCGCAAACTCGTTGCTGCCCAGCTTCAAAACGTCCCCGTGCTGGATCTCCGCCTCGCTGACACGCTCACCATTCAGGAAGGTGCCGTTGGTCGACTTGTTGTCGTTGAAGTAAAGCCGTCCGTCACGGACCACGAAGGTGCCATGCACGCGGGAGACCTTGGGATCGTCCAGCATGATACCACAGGTCGCCTCGCGCCCCACGGTGGTGGGCCCGTTGATTGTCAGAGTGCGACCCTTCGCGGGCCCATTCTGGCAGGTCAGTTGGAACATCGATAGCACGGAAAAAAAGGTCCTGTTTGGGCGGATGAATCGCGCGGGGCGGTGAGGATTATTCGCGCCCGAGCACACCATGTTGTCAAGGACGGCATGGGGTGTTTCTCAGCCCAGCGACTCGATCAGCCCCCGGAGCTCGTCGTCGATCTCGGCGGGGTCGGCCACAGTCTCCGCAACGCGTGCGCGGAGTTCCTCACGATAGCGTTTCCTCATGCGTGAAACGGCCATCTTCACCGCATCCACCGTCATGCCAAGAACGGCCGCCGCCTCCGCGTGACGCTCGGCTTCCTCCCCACGGGCGATCTGAGGGTGAAGCCGTTCGAACAGCGCCCCGCGACCTTCCTTCTCGTAACGACGACGCAGCGCCGCCAGCGAATCCTCCATGAGCGCCAACGCCCATTGTCGTCGATAGGACTTTTCCGGCGTCATGGCGTCGACCGGCTCCAGCGCCAAGGCTCGCTCAACCGCATCGACTTCCAGCGGAAGGACCGGTACTCCCCCGCCACGCTTTGCCGCACCGTCCCGACGGCGCACGTCCGCCACGAAGTGATTCAGCGCCGCCAGCAGGTAGGTCCGAAACCGCCCTCGCTCCTGTTCGGGAGTTCCGACGCCGCCCTTCTCAAGCAGCGACGCGATGAAGCCCTGCGTCAGGTCCATGGCCGAGTCGGGGTCGTTTCCGATCCGCCGCAGGTAACAGTACACTGGCTTCCAGTAGAGGACACACAGTTCGCCCAAGGCACGCTTGGCGTCACTGCCCGGTGCCTGCCGCGCAGCGAGGACCAGGGACCACCTGGTTGTCCGAAATGGAGCCTGAGTGGTCACGCTTCGAGCCTCCGAACTGGGTAGACCAAAGATTCACGTCCGACTGTCATGGGGTCAATAAGACTGCCGCCTCCCCGTGAAGGGAGGCGGCAGGGGTGGAGCGGTTGTGTTGAGTCGCCCGTGGGCGAGTCAGCTTAGTAGTTGGACCAGTCGCTGACGGTGCTGTTGGTCGTCAGGTAGGACGGACGGAAGGGGACAGGGGCTGTGGAGCCACTGGCCACAGCAGCGCGGCCCGACTTCAGGTCGACGGTGAAGCTGTAGGCAGCGGCGTTGGTAACATCGAGGCCGGGGTAGTTCGGGCTGAATCCGATGTGGTGTGTGAGACCACGGGGGTTGACTTCGACCTGCTCGTCAGCGGCCTGAGCCCAGCTGCCGGTCCAAGTGGCTGTACGAGCGGCGACCTTCCACTCGAGGCCAGTTCCACCGAGAAGCGCGGTGAAGGTACCACTCCACACGCCGTCACCGATGCTGCTCAGTTCCATTCCTGCGCCGCTCGGGGTCGGGGTCCAGTCGCCGAGAGAAGCGTCGCCGGTCAGGAACTCAGACTGGAGCGCACCAACGATTTCCGCGTCCGTGAAGACGTTGAGGAGCGAGTGGGTCGCGTCGTCGTTCACGACGGAGATGAAGTCGGAGGCGGGGAGGAAGCCGTCAGAGTAGGTGTTACGGTCGAAGTACACGCGAACGGACTGGTTCGGCGTGGTCGTGTTGAAGGTGTAGCCGTCGGGGCCGGTGGCACCAGCGGTGAGTTCAACGGCACCTGCCGGCCAGACTGTGGTGTTCTCGTCGTAAACGCGGACCCAGTGGTCGCCAGCGGTCGGGATCACGAAGGTCTTGGCGTAAAGGTTGGGGCTGATGACATCCATCTTTTCGGCGGGGGTATATCCCTGCGCCGTGGAGTCGAAGCTGACGTAATAGCCCGGGTCGATGACGACAGCGGACTGGACGTCAACCTTCACGCGACCCGTTTCGATGTTGAGAAGGATCTGGGCGGTGTCAGCGGTGCTGAGAATGTTGATTGAAAGGTTGCTGCCGCCGTCGAGGCCGCTCTGGCCAATCTTCGGGTCGTAATCGCCGTCAGCCTCAATGATGAGGCCTTCGTAGGTACCGGCAGGGATACCAGTCCAAACAGGGGTGGCCCAAATGTTATCGCCGAGAGTGCCGTTGCCGGCGTCGGTCAGAGCAACGCCCGTTGCATAGGTCCAGTCGGTGCCGGCGCCGATTTCGCTCTGAATGGAGCCGTGGAAGCGCCATTCACCGGCCGTGGCCGTGAAGACGAGCGCCGTGGCGCTGCTGCCAACAAAGCCTTCGGACGGATCGGGAAGATATCCATCACCGAATGCAGAGTTGCGAGCGTTGAAGGTGATGGCCGTGTTTGGGTCGGCGGGAGCGCGGAGCACGTTGGCCGGGCCTGACGGGATCACAGAGCCAAAGCCGCTGGTGGCAATCTTGTAGTAGTAGAAGGTGCCGGGCGTCAGTGAGTGGTTGGGGACAGCGCCAGAAGCACCGTTGATCGTGATGCTGGCCGTTCCGCCGGAGAAGGCGGGGAGTGCCAGATCACCGGCAACACCGATGGTACCACCATCAAAGCGAGCGGCAGTGCCCGGGGACCAGTCGGCATCCGTCACGGTGCCCGTGATGTAATACTGGGCTGAAGCGCTGGAGGCCAGTGCGGCCACCGAAAGCGCCAAAAGCGAAATGAAGCTCGAAACGCGCATGAGTTTTCCCTTTCTTGCGTGGAGAGTGTCCCAGGGGGGCGATGAGGCCCCGCTGTTAGATCCTGAGTTTGGTTAGTTCTTGCCCGTGCCGGAACGATCACTGAAGACCACGATATCGCCGTAGGACACGGTGCCGTTCGTGGGATCGTAAACGCGGGCCTTGTCCGCGCTCCAACCGGCGCGCTGAGCAGAGATGCCGGCGTCACGATCATCAAGATTGTCCGGACCAACAGACTTCATCAGCCACTCGCCGGAACGGGAGACGGCCACAGCACCGGGGGTGAGGGCGCCTTGGGCGATGTAGTAGAGACGGTCGCTGTTGTAGTTCGGGTCGTTCGTGCTTGGATCGTTTAGGAAGCGGCGCACGTAAAGGTAGGACTTCACCGTGGAGGCCACCTTGGGGTCGGAGGAACTGGCAGAACCGTAGTTCTCCTTCCAGGGCGAGGCGGGAATTGAGGTCAGATAGGAGATCGGGGTGGTCAGGCGGAGGATCGATCGCTTGCCTGTTGCCAGAGCAGCGATACCCTGATCCGTTTCCGGATAGCGGTTATTGTCGACGTAATACGACTCCAAGCCGGTCCGAATCGTTCGCATGTCGGCCAGCGTCCGGCTTACCTTGGAGCGGACCTGCGCTTCAAGGAAGTTGGGGACGGCGATTGCCGCCAGGATCGCGATGATCGCGACGACGATCAGGAGCTCGATAAGCGTGAAGCCTGACCGACGGTTCAAAATTGGCGCTACTTTCATGGGGGACACCAATCCTCTCAAAAAGTTAAGTGCAAACTCTTGCGGTTTTTGCACTGGCATTTGATTGGTTATCTCTAGTAACCCCGCCGGTCAAGACAAATGTTGGACAGTCCCAAGGTTCTTTTTCCCGCACCAGACGGGGCTTCTAGCAAGTTTTTATTGATCCGCTCGAACAATCGCCCAGCCCGGTCCAAGCCTGTGCAAGCCTTCTCCCCGTCACGGGCGCCAGCAGGATTCCATTGCGAAAGTGTCCGAGTGCAACAAGCAGGTTTGCGCGCCCTTGTGCGAGCCCCATCAACGGTTCACCATTTCCCATCCTGGGACGGAAACCAATCCACGATTCGGAGATGGGAATGCGGCGGAGTCCGGGGGCCAGTTCCACCGCCAGACGGTGCAAGTCACGGTTCACACCGCCGTCCACGCTGGGGCTGAATCCGACGTCTTCCATGGTGGCGCCGACGACGATTCCCTGTCCGCTCCGCGGCGCCAGATAGATGTGGTGTTCGTGGACGACATGACGGAGCCAGCCGTCGGGAACGTCGAAGCGGGCAATCTGTCCCTTGATGGGTGTCACGTCGAGGTGGAGGCCGAAGAGTTCCCCGAGGTGGTGGGACCAGGCGCCGGTGGCCAACAGGGCCTGCACGGGCTCGACGCGGGTTTCGTCGTCGAGGAGCACGGCAGTGAGGGTCGCTTCTTCGAATTCCACGGCGCGTAGTCTCTGGCGAATGAAGCTGCCGCCCCGGCGAAGGAACTCGGCGCTCAGCGCATCGTGCATCAGGCGGGGATTGACGATGCCGCCGGGGATGCGCAGGGCAGCTGTGCACCTGCCTCCGTGAAGGGCCGGCTCAGCCTCGTGGAGGGCGGCGCCGGAAAGTTCCTCGATCTCGGCAAAGCGCGAGGCGAACTCTGCGATGCGCCGCGAGCGTGCCTGCGAGGCATCGCTGGCGGGGATGAGGAGCCCTCGCGGTTCCACTCGCGGGCCGTGCGGGCAGAATCGTGCGAGGAACTCGGGATAATAATCGAATGACTCCATGGAGAGTCGAAAGAGGTCGCTTTCCTCTTCGAACTCGGCCAGGGGCGCGAGCATGCCGGCGGCAGCGCGGGACGCGATACCGGGGTTGGTGGGGGCGTCGAGGATGCTGACGCGCAGCGCGGGGCTCGTCTCCATGATGTGGAGCGCGCAACTCAGGCCGATGACGCCCCCTCCGATCACCAGCAGATCGGTGGTCAATGTGGTAACGATGGGGCTCGTGACCGGCTTCATGGGATTCCTGGGGGCCGTGGGGGATGCTTACTGCGTCGGGTCAATTGGAGCATCCGAATGGCGGGGCTCAACAAGGATCATGAGGCGGAGGCAAAGAAGCTGTGGAATGGCGGGTTCCGTGGCCCGTCTTGGCCTTGACAGGCCCTCGCTCCCACCCTTTGACTCTCCCGGCTTTGTGAACCAATTCACAATCTTGGTAGTATCATCCCCCGCGAACGGTCACCCGGCGCCCCAATGAACGCGATACCAGTCCTCGCCTACACACCGCTTGATCAGGCCTATGTGCCGGTTCTGGTCATGCTGGTCATTGCCCTAGCCTTCGGGCTTGGGACGATGATCGTCTCCCCGTTTTTCGGCAAGAACAAGCCGAACGCAGCCAAAATGGAACCTTATGAGTGCGGTATCCCCACCGTGGGGACGTCGCGCATTCAGGTTTTCGTGCGGTTTTACCTCGTGGCGCTGCTGTTCCTGCTATTTGACATGGAAATTGTGTACATCGTGGTGTGGGCGCTGGCGATGACGAATCCGGCCAATGCCCAAGTACCGGGCTTCGTGTGGTTTTCGATGCTCGTCATGTTTGCCTACACGGCGATCCTGCTCGTCGGCCTGATCTACGAGTGGAAGAAAGGGGTCCTCAATTGGAACAAGTAAAGGGTAGTGGAATCCTGACGGCATCGGCCGGCACCACGGTGATCCCCGGTGTTGGTGTTCAGGAGGGCGAGTCGGACTTCGTCACCCTCCAGTCGCCGGAAAATGCACTCACCAAGACGCTGAGCGACGCCATTGCCTATGCGCGCCGCAATTCGATCTGGCCGCTGATGATGGGGCTGAGCTGCTGCGGTATCGAAATGATGGCTACCGCTGCCTCGCGCTTTGACTTGTCGCGCTTCGGCTCCGAGGTGTTCCGTCCCTCGCCCCGCCAGGCGGACCTGATGATCGTGGCCGGCACGGTGACCAAGAAGATGGCTCCCGTGGTGCGTCGCCTTTATGACCAGATGGCCGAGCCCAAGTGGGTCATCGCCATGGGCGCCTGCTCTTCCTGCGGCGGCATGTACAACGTCTACTCGGTGCTTCAGGGCGTCGACGAGATCGTTCCCGTGGACGTCTACGTGCCCGGCTGCCCGCCGCGCCCCGAGGCCCTCATCTACGGCATCATGCAACTCCAGAAGAAGATCGGCCGCGAACCGATCTTCTGATTTCCCTCCGTCCAGAAAGGTAGCCCAGGCGTGGCTGTTGACCTCAACAAGCTTCAGGAACTCCTCCGCAACAAGATGAGCGAGTACTATGGCGACAAGGTGTATTCCATCACCATCGCCCACGGTGAACTCGTCATGGTCGTCGACCGGGCCATCATCGTCCAGGCTTGCACGACTCTGCGCGACGATCCCGACTTTCAGTTCGACTTCCTCTCCTACGTGACGGCCATCGACTGGTCGGCCATGAACAAGCAGCCGCGCTACGAGGTGATCTACCAGCTCCTGTCGCTGAAGAAGACGCACCGGATGCGCGTCAAGGCTGGCGTCCCCGATTCGGATCCCGCCATTGACACGGTTTGTGACGTGTGGCCGGGCGCCAACTGGATGGAGCGCGAGACCTTCGACATGTTCGGCATCATTTTCCGCGGTCACCCGGACCTGCGCCGCATCCTGATGCCGGAGGACTGGGAAGGGCACCCGCTCCGCAAGGAGTTCCCCCTCGGCGGCGTGAAGTCCTTCTACTTCAAGCGCTCCACCGAGCCGCGCGCCGGCGAGCCAAAGAACCTGGTCCCGCGCGTTCGCGAGCAGCTCTCGGATATCTGACGACCAACAGAAGGCTTCCATGACAACCAAGCGCATCGTAGAGCATACATTCGAAAGCCTCGAGAGCATGTCGCTCAACATGGGCCCCCAGCACCCGTCGACCCACGGCGTGCTCCGGGTGGTTCTGGAACTCGACGGCGAAATCATTGAGAAGGCCACCTGCCACCTTGGCTACCTGCACCGGGCCAAGGAAAAGCACGCCGAGCACAAGACCTATCACCAGTTCATCCCCTACACGGACCGCATGGACTACCTTTCCCCGATGACCAACAACACGGCCTTCTGCATGACCGTGGAAAAGGCGCTGGGCTTGGAAGTCACGCAACGCTGCAAGTACATGCGCACGCTTCTCTGCGAGCTGGCCCGCATGTCCTCCCACCTGCTGTGGCTCGGCACGGGCGCGCTCGAACTGGGCGCCATGACGATCTTCCTCTGGTCCTTTACCCAGCGTGAGAAGCTCTACGACATCTTCGAGTGGATCTCGGGAGCGCGCTTCACCGTCAGCTACATGCGCGTCGGTGGTGTGGCGCGTGCCGATTATCCCGAGTGGCGCCGCATGGTGAAGGACTTCCTGAACCAATACATGGCCGCCCACAAAGAGTTCGAGACGATGCTGAACGGGAACGAGATCTTCCTGAACCGCGTCGTGGATGTGGGTCGTATCTCGGCGCAGGACGCCATCGCCCTGAGCCTCTCCGGCCCGTCGCTGCGTGCCTCTGGCATCGATTGGGACGCCCGTCGTGACACCCCCTACCTCGCCTACGAGGAAATGGACTTCGATGTCCACATCGAGACGAAGGGCGACTGCATGGCCCGCTACGTCGTCCGCATGAATGAGATCGTCGAATCGTGGAAGATCTGCTGCCAGGCGCTCGAGAAGCTGGAGAAATGCGCGAATCAGCCAATGAACATCGACAATCCCAAGGTGATCTTCCCGCCGAAGGAGAACGTCAAGAAGTCGATGGAGGACTTGATCCATCACTTCCTGCTCGCCTCCGAGGGCTTCAAGGTTCCTCCGGCAGAGGTGTATCAGGCCATTGAATCACCGAAGGGCGAATTGGGCTTCTTCCTCGTCTCCGACGGCGGACCGAAGGCCTATCGCCTCGGCGTGCGGAGCCCAAGCTTCATCAACCTTCAGGGTCTTGAATCCATGTCGATCGGACACACCATCTCGGACATCGTGGCGATCATCGCCTCGCTGGACCCGGTGATGGGTGAAGTCGATCGCTAAGCGGGCGGCGCACACCGTGCAGCTTGAATGCAAAACCGAAGGGGCAGCCGGGGGACCGCGCTGCCCCTTCGCTCGTTTACTGGGCACACGGCGGGGACGCGCGGCCCTGATGACGCTGGTCTTGCTTGGGGTGACGCACTACTTCGGCAACGGCTGGGTGTCCGATGCGGCCTTCGTGCTGATGTGGCTTCTGGCGCTCGGCCTGTGCGGCTGGGTCCTCCTCCCCACTCGCGCCCGCAAGGCCCCAAAAGTTGAACCCGTGTAATTTTTTCAAGGCCGGAAGCAAACCGCCGCACCGACGGTCCAGTCTATCAGCATGTGGGCACTTGACCCGGCGACGCCAAATCCCATCGATTGTCGCAGCCGATACTCTACCCCCAGGCGCCGACCGCCTGGCGACCCCCTAGGAGACCTCTCCATGATTCGCAGAACCTTCCTCGGCACGGCACTGGCCCTTGCGGCCGCCTTGACCTTCACGACCTCTGCCAATGCCCAGACCGATCGCGGCCCGGAACTCGACGCCTCGAAGGACTACTTCGCCCGGATGATCACCAACAAGGGCGACATCTACCTCAAGCTGTACGATGACAAGGCCCCCGTCACGGTGAAGAACTTCGTGAACCTGGCCGAGGGCACCGGCGAGTTCCGCGACCCGAAGTCCGGCAAGTGGGTCAAGCGCCCCTACTTCAACGGCATTCAGTTCCACCGCGTGATCCCGAACTTCATGATCCAAGGTGGCGACCCGACCGCGACCGGCCGCGGCGGCCCGGGCTATAACTTCCGCGATGAATTTGTCCCAGAACTGAACTTCACCAAGCCCGGCATCCTGGCCATGGCCAACAGCGGCCCCAACACCAATGGCTCCCAGTTCTTCATCACGGACGCCGCCACCGACTGGCTGAACCAGAAGCACTCGATCTTTGGCGAGGTGCTGGAAGGCACCGACGGCATCAACGTGGTGAAGTCCATCGCCAACGCCCCCCGTGACGCCGGCGACCGCCCCACTTCCCCCATCGTGATCGAACGTCTCATCATTGCCAAGCTCGACACCGGCGCCAGCGCTGCCTCGGCGTTGGAAGCACTCAAGGCCGCTCCCGAGACCGCACCCGCCACCGAAGCCGCTCCGGCAGCCCCCGCCAAGACCGACGAGGCCCCGGCCGCGACTCCCGCCACCGCCCCGTAACGAAAGGCAGCAACCAGTGACACCACGGTCCCCCGGCAAGCGTGAGGCTGGCCGGGGGATTATTCTTGGGAGCGCGTGGCGTCGGCGAAAACGAAGCCTACTGGTAGAGCAACCAGTCTTGCGCGGAGAGCGTCGCGGCAGGGGCGGCAAGGGCCTTCACCACCGTATCGAAGACCGCCGCCTTGGCCGCTGGCGTCGGCACCGTCACGGCAATGAACTCGCACTCATGCTGGAGGGGGAGCGTGACGGTTGCGTTGACCGTCTCGTAACCCTCCAACTCGACGGTAAATGTCACTGGAGTGGTCGGCATGGCCGTGGAGGGGCGTAGTTGGGTGCCGAAAGTCACCAGACTCCCGTTCGGTGCGACGAAGTCGGCGGGATAGTCCGGATAGACAGCGGGATGATAGGGCCAAGGCCACCCGGGGTAGTCATTTGTGCACCAAAAGGCCTTCACATCATGCGGAAAAGTCCCGTAGAAGTCACGATAGGGATAGACTGCCGCCACGAGAGAGGACAAATGATCGGTAAACGTCAGCGTCGCGGTAGAGTCGATGTCCACCATGTTGGGAACGCACATGGAAGGGATCAGCACACCCGCTTGGCTGGTGTCTTCCATCACCATGAAGCTAACGGTCGCGATGGAAGATGGATCAGTGTACGGAGTGTTCTGGCCGATCTCGCCCGAATTCGAGCGCACGATATCCAGGTCCCATCCGGTAGCATCCACGGGAACGCCGATGGTCAGCGCCTCCACCGTGCTCGAGTTTCGGAGATCCGGCATCGCGAAGTTGACGAAACACTCCCCCTCGATCACGCCGTAGCTGGGAATGGTGTAGGTATACTCATATTCGCGACCGGGGGTAGCGTCTACAGGAAGCGGCGGGAATGTTTGGCTGGAAATGCCTACAACCCCGCCAGAGCCGCTACAAGTCTGCTGAAGAAAGACAGTCCCTGTGTCCTTCCAGCGCAGCTCGATTTCGGAACCGGCGAGGTAGCTGGAAGCGGCGGCGGACTTCTCGGCGCGAATGACTCCCTTACCCGACACCGTGTCGACGAGGTTGACGTTGATGGTAATCCAACGTGGGTCCGTGTCATCGTGGCCCGGCGTGGGAATCCAGACGGCATGAGCACTAGTGGTCAAGAGTACGAGCAGCGCCAAGGCACAAAGAGCGATGAATGTTTTACGACATGTCTTCATGATGCGATCCTCCCCTGGATCGAATGGAAAAAGGTGAATGGTTCCGCGGACAATCAGTCAGCCACTTCCGTGATGCGCACGGAGGTGCCTGACGAACTTCCGCTCTTCGGATCGACAATGACGATTTCGACCATCTCCCCCTTAACGGGCTCGGAAGGAAGCCCCGCGTCCGTCCCCAAATCCGCTTCAATGGTAACAATCCCCGACCCGGGGGCAACGCCAGAGGCCAGCCGCAATGCATCACCCGTCACCGGCTTCCAGAACGACATGCCGGCTTGGGGGCCGGATAGCGAGACCCGACGGGTGAAGATCCGACAACGGTCGAGCGCAAAGCCCTCCGCCATGACGGCAAACACTACCTTCTGCTTGGACACGACCACTCCCTCCCCATTGAGGATCGGTATCACCCGCGTGGCGGTGAAGGCCGACTGACCCGTCGCCGCAACCTCACGGGTTGCGACCAGACCTGCTTGAACCGTCGCAACGTCCTTGAACGTGGTTCCCGAATTCCCGGAAACCACATCCTTCGCCGGATCAACCTCCTCCTCGAACTTGATCGTTCTCCACATGATCGAGGCACGTTGCTCAGAGCCGATTCCTTCACCGCCATGCAGACCGACGCTCACGCGCAGCGCGTTCTCTTTTAGATCGAAGTAGATGAGTCCCACGCGGTCGGGGTTTGCGATGGTCTCGTCAAAGGTGGGCGGCTCGCTGCGAGGTTGCAGGTGCAACACATCGCGAACATGAACGACGTCACTGTCGTAACCACTGCCGAGCTTTTGACCATCTCCCAGCACGACCGAGCCGTTGGCAACGATCGAGGCACGGTTGATGGAACTGGCCGTCTCCACCTCTGTCTCAATCCCGAAGTTGACCACGTTCGAAACCGGTTCGCCACCACCGAGCGCCTCCAGCAGATCCGGAATGTCGTTCGGGGTCTCGGAGACCCGGATGCCGATGCTTGTGGCAATGACTCCGCAGGGATCGACGAAGGCTGGGACATCGATGCCGTATGCTTCGCGAATGTGCGACCCTTGGCACCTTTCACTGTCGCCGCATAGCCGGGTGGAGGACTGGGTGAAAAATGGGGATTCCAAGATCACCACGTTGGCCTGCATGGCCGCCACATAGTTGGCGTTCACCCATGAGCCTTCTACCAATGCGACGACACTGTTGCGGGCTCCCACAACGAAATCCGCATAGCCTGCCCGATTGCTATGGGGCTTGCCGGCGGCCGCCATGAGCCCGGGGATTTCGTAGTCAGTCTTCTTGTTGTCGAGCCAAACAGTGCTTTGATTGCCATACATGACACGGATGGCCGCAGGGGTTCGCGTCCAGTCCTCGTCCTCCTTGTAGGTGGCGAAGCGCCCGTCAATCGGGCCGTAGAGAGTGCCACCAGACTCGCTGGCAATCCAGTTCGAACAGGCCAGCGCATTGAGTTCTGCGCCGGAAACGGTGTTCACCCACATTTGGCGCCGTTCGTTGGTTGATGCGCCCGATTCGAGCGACAGGGGGTTGTGAAATGCCGTGAAGGCCGCAGCCGCGATGCCGACATGATTGTTGTAGTCGTAGATGCTCTGCCCGCGAGTGGCAATCGAACGACAATCCGCCCCAAAGACATACTTCTGGCTTGTTACCTCAGCTACGGTAGCAAACTTACGTGATAGTCCTGGGCCGGATGCAACATTGGAGATAGCAATGAAGTTGCCAGCAGTCTTGAAAATTATCCGATCAGCATAATCGGCGGCTTGGCTGGCATTCCAGAGTGCACCCTCGTAAACGGCCTGAGAAGTCAAGGGCGAGTACTCGTTGGGGAAGGGCGATACCGCTGATGTATCGATAAGGGGATTCAGAGCTCGAGATGGGGTGAGCGTAGTGCGGGCCGCGTTGACGTTCAGTGGGTAACGACTACCAAAAGTCGCCCACTCCCCCTCAATTAGGCGCTGGTTGATGAGGTCCGCAGTCGGCGTGCTGGCGGGAATCGGGGTTGGGGTGGGTGCGGGGGTAACGACGGGACAACTGGTCGCCGTGCAGGAGCACGTCTGTCCCAAAATCCTAGATGCCTGCCCCGCCGTCACGGTCAGGCACAGGAGCAGCAGTTTGGCACGCTGTGTGTGTGTGTGAGTCTGGTTCTCACTTGATTAGCCCTCAGAAGCTGAGATCTGTTCAGCACTCGTTCGATGACTTGCGCCTGTGCTCCTCGCCGGTCAACAGATTTTTTCCCGATCTAGAAAACGTCCGTTCCGGAGGGAACTCGCGTATGATCCGCTTACGCCCGCTCTTGACAGTCTGCGGCCTGTTCGTCGGCATGGTGACCTTTCAGATCGGGCTGTCAGGGTGCGGCCGCGTCCAACCGACGGAAACAAAGGAGGAACTTCACGCCATGTCGACGGAATGCCGTCAGTTTCACGAGGAACTGGAGCGGGCAGTGATCCGCGCGGAGGAGCAGCACCAATGCCGCATCGGGGTTTCCTTCCGCGATCCGGCCCTTCCGTGCGCGGACTTTTCCTATCGCGGTGGCGAACTGTTCCATGCGGCGAGCACCATGAAGGTCCCTGTCATGATCGAGGTCTTCCGCCGCGTCGATGCGGGCGAGATCTCGCTCAGCGACACGATGACGCTCAATCCCATGTTCCACAGCATGATCGACGACTCGCCCTATGAGGTCGATCCCGCCAAGCACCTGAAGCCGCGGCTGGGCCACGAGGTGACGGTGCTGGAACTGGTGGAACAGATGATCGTGGTGTCGGACAATCTGGCGACGAACCTGTTGCTGACGCGGGTCCGCCCCCAACGGGTGACGGCGCTGCTGCGGGAGGCAGGCGTGAAAGATGGCTATATCCTTCGGTGTCTCATGGACATTCCCGCCTACGAATCCGGTGTTTCGAATCGGCTCACGGCTGATGGCCTGACGCGCCTCATGCAATGGATCGACGAAGGGAAGGCGGCTAGCCCGGAATCCTGCCGCGAGATGGAGCGCATCCTGGAGGCGCAGGAGTACCGGGACTGCATTCCGGCGGGCGTGGGGCCCAAGGCGCGGGTCGGCAACAAGACGGGATCGATCAGCGGCGTGGCGCACGACACGGCGATCGTCCACGACGCGGCGGGGGTGTATTACCTGACGATCATGACCGATGGACTGAAGGAAGGAAAGAAGGGGTGCGATGTGATCGCCCCGCTTGCACAGCTGATCCATCAAGAACGACTGCGGCTGGCAGCACAAGGCCACCAGCCGCAGTCGTAGGGGTAACGGTTGTCATTACCAGCGATGATTAGCCCTGAGCGGGGGGCACGTTGCTGGCCTGCTTGCCCTTCGGACCATCGACCTCGTCGTAGGAGACACGCTGGCCTTCCTTGAGGGTGCGAAAGCCGGAGATGTTGATCTGGGTGTGGTGAACGAAAAGATCACCCCCCTTGTCGTCTGGGGCGATGAATCCAAAGCCCTTCTGATCGTTGAACCACTTAACGGTGCCAGTCTTCATTCTCGTCTAGCCTTTTCCTTGCTGCGGTACGGCGCACACCTGCTGTCAGCCAACATCTCGCGCAAGGTAGGGAACTTTTTCGAGAGAGTGCCGAATCAAACCAGTTGAGTCGCTCATGTCCGTGATCGCCAAAGTGCCACGGTGTTGTCAATGCCAGAGAGCAGATGATGCAAGTTTCTTTGCGGGACGGTTCCGTTGCCGTGATCCTGCGTCACTGGGCCTTGCCCCGAGTTTCTTTGCGGGGTCGGTCGACAAGTCCTTGAACCACTGAGGTCACGGCCTCCACGCTGGCCGTAGCGAATCCACTCCCGCCAGGTCCCCGTGAAGAAGCTGCTGCTGATCGCCTACGATTTTCCGCCGTCCTCGCTGGGCATCTGGCGCACGCTGAAGTTTTGCCGCTACATGGGCGAGTTCGGCTGGCATCCGAGCATCCTCACGGTGCGGCCAGTGCGCAGCCCGCGGCATGACATGGGGCCGATGAGTGAGCTTCCTTCGGGCATTGAGGTGCGCCGCACCCACTCGCTCGATACGAACCGTCTGGCCTGGATGGCGTCGCAGGCGCTGGCCCGCGTACGCGGGCGCTCCCCCGCATCCGCTGCGCCGCGCGGCAAGGCCGCGGCGCGCTCGACTTTCGGACCGGGGCGAGCCGTGATGGACGTGCTGCGTTCCTGGCTACTGATTCCCGACGATCGCGCTGGCTGGTATCCGTTCGCCTTGGCCGAGGGCCGGCGCTGGCTGCGGCAGGAGCGCTTCGACGCCATTTACTCCACCTGCTATCCGCACACGGCCCATGTGGTCGGTGAACGCTTGGCGCGCGAATCGGGCCTGCCATTTCTTGCCGATTTCCGGGACATCTGGATCGGGAGCTACGTCTTCTATCATCCCGCAACAGCGTGGCATGACCGGCTCCAGCGGAATCTGGAACGTCGCGTCGTGAGCCGCGCGGCCCGCGTGGTCACGGCGACCGATCCGATCACGACCGACTTCCGCGAGCGCTACCCGGACCTGCCCCCGGAGCGCTTCGCGACCATCACCAACGGCTTCGACACGGGGGATTTCACGTCGCTGCCGGTCAAGCCGGACACGGACCATTTCACGATCACCTTCACCGGGACGCTGTTCGGCTCCGCGTCGCCGCGTTCGTACTTCGAGGCGATCGCGCGGGTACTGACCGAGACGCCGCGCTGGCGCGACGCCCTTCGGCTGCGCTTCGCTGGCTCGATGATCGAGCCCTTCCGCGCCATGATCGGCGAGTTCGGTCTCGACGCGATCACGCGCGTGGACGCCTACCTGCCGCACGACGAAGCGCTGACGCTCATGGCCGAGGCGGATGCCTTGCTGCTCATCGTGCCGCCCACGCCGGGGAGCCACATCATGCTGACGCAGAAGGTCTTCGAGTACGTCGCCGCGCGCCGCCCGGTGCTGGGCCTGGTGCCGGATGGGGCCGCCCGCGATTTCCTTCGCGAGATCGGCGAAGGCACGGTCGTCGACCCCGACGACGTGGCCGGAATCGCTGCGGCCATCACGGCCATGCTGTCCGAGTGGGAACGCGCCGGTCGCAAGACGCTGGGAGACAACCCACGGCTGAATCGCTACACGCGGCGAGAGCTGACACGCCAACTCTGTACGGAACTGGACGAGATTGCCAAGTGAAGTGGTGGGCCGGAGGCAACTCCGGCCCACGCCTCCATCAGATCGGGTCAGGCAGGGGCCGCAGCGGGCGGATCTCGACCGTGCCCTTCTCTGCCGGGGGAAGCCGCCGCGCGATGGCGATGGCCTCGTCCAGGTTCTCCACATCGACGATGTAGTAGCCACCCAGTTGCTCGACGGTTTCCGCGAAGGGGCCGTCGGTCACCTGTTGCCGACCGTTGCGCACCCGCACGCTGGTGGCCACGGCGACAGAGTGCAGCGGTGAGGCGGAGACCAGCTTCCCCTCGCCCGCCAGCTCATCGCAGATCGCCATGGACTTCCTCATGCAGGCAACGTGCTCATCCGGCGTCCAGGTGCTCTCGTCGCCGTAGATCAGGAGCATGTACTTCATTACTTGCAACCCCCATCGGGGGCCGTTTCGCCTTCGACCATCACCATCCAGCCGAGGCCGAACTTGTCGGTGACCTGACCGTAGAGGGGCGACCAGAAGGTCTTCATCAGGGGCATGTCCACCTTGCCGCCCTCCGCCAGAGCGTTAAAGGCCAGATTGGCCTCGGATACTCCCTTGACCGTGAGGCTGAGGCGGAATCCGGAGAAATTGCTCACATCATTACAGCCGTCCGAGGCCATGACCACGAGCTTGCCGATGCGGAGGGAAGCATGCATGATCTTCTTCTCGAAGCCGGCCGGCAGCATCCCAGCGGGGATGGGATCGGGGCTCTGGTCAAAGCGCAGGACCATCTCGACGCGTGCCCCAAGGGCCTTCTTGTAGAACTCGATCGCCTCCTCGCAGCAGCCGCCGAAGAACAGGTACGGAGAAGTGGCAGCGTTTTGCAGGGCGATGATGTCGCGAAGACCCTCTTCCTCCTTCACGAACTTGCCGCTCGGGTCCCACTGGGCGAAGTCCTCGACCTCGTAGAACGGCCGAATCTCGATATCGGACTCCTCCTCCATCATGGGGTTGGGGCAGCGCTTCACCCATTCGATGGCCTCTTCCATCGACTTCACTTCCCAGAGCCAATAGCCCGCGACCAGTTCCTTGGTCTCGGTGAAGGGACCGTTGATCAGGGTGCGATCCTTGCCGGAGAATCGGATCCGGACGCCCTGGGAGCTGGGCTTCAGTCCGTCGCCGGACTGCATGATCCCTGCCTTGACCAACTCCTCGTTGAACTTGCCCATTTCTTCCATCAGTTCCTTGGTCGGCGGGACGCCTGCCTCGGACCCAGCGCTCGCCTTCACCATGACCATCACTCGCATTGTCCTTCTCCTTTTTTCAGGCCTGCGCGGCCTCGTTTTGTTGGTGCCTCGTCAAGTGATCGATTGGCGAGACCTGAAATCGACACGGTGCGAAGAAAAAAAAACTGTCGGGCTATTCCACGGTGGCAAGTTCCTCGATGCGGCGGCGCAGCAGACGGCGCTCGGGTTCCTGCTGGGAAAGCTCCAGCGCTCGTCCGAAAGCCTCCGCCGCCTGCACTTTCTCCCCCGCCCGGCGGAGCAACTCGCCGCGGGCCGCGTGGGCGAAATGATAGTCCACCAGCTCGCCCCGCGCGAGCAAGGCATCGATCTCGGCCAGCCCCGCCGCCGGGCCATCGCGCATGGCGAGCGCCACCGCGCGATTGAGCGCCACCACCGGCGACGGGTCGGCTTCCAGCAGGACCGTGTAGAGCGCCACGATCTGCGCCCAGTCCGTGCGGTCCGCCGTCCGGGCCTCCGCGTGGACGGCCGAGATAGCCGCCTGGATCGTATAGACACCGAAGCTACGGCTGGCGAGTGCCCGTCGCACCAGAACAATGCCTTCGGCGATCAGCTCGCGATCCCAAAGTGCGCGGTCCTGATCCTCCAGCAACACGATGTCGCCGTCGCCATTCGACCGCGCGACGCGGCGCGATTCGTGGAGGAGCATGAGCGCGAGCAATCCCATGACTTCGGGATCGGGATGCAGTTCGAGGAGCAGGCGACCGAGGCGAATGGCCTCGCCACTTAGATCCGCGCGGGTGTGGGACTCGCCCGATGACGCGCAATAGCCCTCGTTGAAGATCAGGTACACCACGGCGAGGACCGCATCGAGCCGGTCCGGAAGGTCATCCAGCGACGGGATCGTGTAGGGAATTCGCGCGTCCCGAATCTTGGCCTTTCCGCGTACGATCCGCTGGGCCATGGCGCTGGGCGAGGTCAGGAATGCGCTGGCGATTTCCTCCGTGGTCAGGCCGCAGACCTCGCGCAGGGTCAGCGGAACCTGTACCTTCGGGTCGATGGCCGGGTGGCAACAGGTGAAGATCAGCCGCAACCGGTCGTCCTGAATGTCGCGCTCCGCAAGGGACAGATTGGCCGCCTCGATTTCATCGGCGCGCCGCAGCAACTCAGACTGAAGCCCATCGAGCCGGGAGCTCCGACGCATCAGGTCGATGGCCTTGAAACGCCCCGTCGACACAAGCCACGCCACGGGATTGGCCGGAATGCCGTCGCGACGCCAGGTCTCCACCGCCGCTGCGAAGGCCTCGTGAGACGCCTCCTCGGCCAAGTCGAAGTCTCCGAGGATACGCACCAGGGTGGCGAACACCTTGCCGGAGTCCTCACGGTAGATCCGCGCCAGTTCTCGCTCGGTGGTGTCGTTGTGAGCATTCACTTGCCTTGATTGGCTCCTTCGGGGATCGCCCGGGATTTGCCGCTGGAGAACGACTCCGGGCAAGTGATGTTTGGGGCTGGAGAGTGCAGGCTCGGGCACCGCGCTTGCATGGAGAAAAGTCAGCGGAGGGGGGTTGATTCTAGTTGCATGTTTCGATCAACTTCGACGAGGCTTGGACTGCTAACGGGCTTTAGTGAGGCAATTCTCCCAAAGACCCGTTTGCTCTTGAGCCAACGCACCCGATGTGGGTTGCTCGTGAGGTTGCCAAGGGGGGGACCCGGTCGCGAATATCCTCCGCTCCCAACCGAAGCAGGCCCGAGCACCCAAGGGACAGAGAGAGTAAAATAACCCGCCAATGATGGGCTTCAACCCGCAAAACCCGATGATTGTCCAGGGAGATATGTCAATCTTCCTGGAGACCAACAACCCTCTGTACACAGAGGTGCGCGACGTACTGGCGCGCTTTGCGGAACTGGAGAAAAGCCCCGACTATGTACACACCTACCGCATCACGCCGCTGAGCCTGTGGAACGCTGCATCGAGCGGGATGAAGGTGGACGAAATCTGCGATGCACTCCTGAAGTACTCGAAGTACCCGGTGCCCGAGGGCGTCATGGTGCGCGTCAGGGACCAGGCGAGCCGCTATGGCCAGTTGAAGCTGGTCAAGAAGGACGGGATGCTGGTGCTGGTCGGCCCCGACAAGCCCACGATGGTGCAGATTCAGCGGTTCAAGCAGGTCAAACCGCTGCTCAAGCGCCAGATTGACGCGACGAGCTTCGAGATCGATGAGGAGAACCGCGGCCTTCTGAAGCAGGCCCTGATCAAGGTTGAGTTCCCCGTCGAGGATTTGGCGGGCTATGTTGATGGCGCACCGCTTGCGGTGGAACTGCGCGAGCAGCGTTTGGCGGGGAAGCCCTTCTCGCTGCGCAGCTACCAGCAGGATGCCGCCGAGATCTTCTACGCATCCGGTGGGGTGACCGGCGGCAGCGGCGTGCTCGTGCTCCCCTGCGGCGCGGGAAAGACCGTCATCGGCATCGCCTCCATGTCGAAGGTGAAGCAGAAGACCCTCATCCTGACGACCAACATCACGGCGCTGCGCCAGTGGCGCACCGAGATTCTGGACAAGACAACGCTCACCCCGGAGGAGGTCGGCGAGTACTCGGGCGAAGTGAAGGAAATCCGCCCGGTCACCGTTACCACCTACCAGCTGCTGACCTTCCGCAAGAAGAAGGGGGACGATTTCCTCCACATGGAAATCTTCAATGCGGAGAACTGGGGCCTGATCATCTACGACGAGGTTCACATGCTGCCGGCGCCCATTTTCCGCTCGGTCGCCAATATCCAGGCGCGCCGCCGCCTCGGACTGACGGCCACGCTGGTGCGCGAGGACGAGATGGAGGAGGACGTGTTCTCCCTCATCGGCCCGAAGAAGTTCGACGTGCCGTGGAAGAGTCTGGAATCGCAGGGCTGGATCGCGCGGGCCGAGTGCATCGAAGTCCGCGTTCCACTCCCACAGGCCATGCGCATGGAGTTCGCCACCTCCGACCAGCGGATCCAGTTCCGCCTGGCCTCGGAGAATCCGCTCAAGCTGACGATCATCCACCGCCTGATCAAGAAGCACAGCGACGACAATATCCTGATCATCGGCCAGTATCTGGACCAACTGGACCTGCTGAGCCGCGAGTTCAACGCCCCCATCATCACGGGCAAGACACCGAACAAGGAACGCGAGGAGATCTATGCCGCGTTCAAGAAGAAGACTCACAAGATCCTGATCGTCTCGAAGGTGGCAAACTTCGCCATCGACCTGCCGGACGCCAATGTGGCGATCCAGGTTTCGGGCACGTTCGGATCACGCCAGGAAGAAGCCCAGCGCCTCGGTCGGGTGCTGCGCCCGAAGGGCGATGGCATCGAGAATATCGCCCACTTCTACTCCCTCACGACCAAGGACACCAGCGAGCAGGAGTTCGCCAACAAGCGGCAGCGCTTCCTGGCGGAGCAGGGGTACAGCTACAAGATCGAGTTCGAGGAACTGACCGACGCCGATGAGAAGACGGCAGGTCAACTGTGGGAGGACATGAAGTCGCGTCTGCTTGCCCCCACGAACGAGGACGATGAACCTGCGGCTGTGCAACCGGCCGCCACCAAGTAACGGCTAACAGCCACGCCAGGCATGACCACGGAGACCCGCCCACAGAGGGCACTTTATGAAACTTAAGAGCATCCTGAAGACACTTTCCGTTTCGCATCTCCAGGCGATACAGGACTACTGGACCATCTCTCCGGTCGATCTGTCCGAGGCCTCGAACGACGAGGAGAAGCAGGGGCTACTCATCGCCAACCTTTATCAGCGTCTCCAGAATCGTTCCCTCTGGGAGAAGGCCTTCGGCCAGCTCTCGCCCGAGCAGGTGAATCTGGTCAACTTTCTGGCGATCCACGGCGGCGATCTTGAGAAAAGCGAAGTTGCAACCCGCTTTGCGGAGGGGAACGTCGAGCTGTTGGATGCGATGGTCACGGACCTCGCCAACAAGGGCATCGTGTTCTATGACTCGGTCCCCGACATTTCCGAGGAGCTGACGCTGGTCGGCATCCCCGAGCCCTTCCTGCGGTACATCGACCTCCCCAGCTTCTGGGAGGGCTACCTCGGCAACTTCCTGAAGGAACACTCGAACAACGAGCTGAAGCACATGGCCACGCAGGGCCTGCGCCTTCAGCCCGAGAGCGCCTGCAAGAACTACCTGATCTGGCTCATCCGCAAGCACCTGCTCGACCCGAAGTTCCTGCGTCGCTATGTGGAGCGGATGCCCCCCGGGCCCCTGTCGGTCTTCCAGCTCATGCAGGAGAAGAAGGGGGTCTGCGTCTATCGCGACCTGCTGGAACTGAACGTGCAGCGTCGCTACGATCATTCGCGCGGCGATGCGATCCAGTGGCTGCTGAACACGAGCGGTCTCGTCATCACCGCGGTCGCGGGCGGCAACAAGTACAACAACCTGCTGATGATTCCGCGCGACCTGGTCTATATCATTTCGCAAAACTATCTGCCCGACGAACGCACCTTCCTGCAGCTCGACTCGATCTCGGTCGTCACGCGCGAGAACACCCCGTCCGTCATTATCGACAACAGCAACACGATCCTCCGCGATCTCGTGTCCTTCTGCAATTTCGTGGACCGCTACCCGGTCAAGGTGTTGGCCACGGGCGGTATTGGGAAGAACGACCTAAAGAAGGTCCTCCCGGTCCTGAGCCGCTTCAAGTCGCTCAAGTACGCGGAGTTCCTGTCGCTCTTCGCGATCCAGAAGAAGTTTCTGGTTTCGACCGGTGATTCCTACCGCGTCTCCGCTGCCTTCCTTTCGTGGCTGGAAAACGCCCAGCAGGCCTATGCGGACCTGATTTCCTGGTGGCTCAAGACCCCCGAGTGGAACGAGGAGTTCATCGAGGGGAACACGATCCACGTCGAGCCTCCGCCGCAAGGCCTTACCTCGATTGTGCAGTTCCGCCGCACGGTCCTCGAAGCACTGAACGAGATGCCGCGCGACCGCTGGGTCGTCTACCAGGGCTTCCTTGAGGAAGGGCTCCCGATGGTGGAGCAGGAGATCCCCGGCCGCAGCGAGCCGCTCAGCTACGACAAGCACACCCGCAGCAACGAGGTCGTGGTCGAGTCCATCGTGGCGGAGTGCCTGAACTGGCTGGGTATCCTGACGCTGGGCCTCCAAAGCGAGAAGGACGCCGAGGGAATCGGCATGCGCCAAGGGGATGGCAAGACCATGAAGGCACGCGGCGGCAGCCGCGGGCGCCCCCGCAAGCAGCATGAGATCGAGTTCGCCTTCCGTTTCACCGACCTGGGCCGCTTCGTGTTCAACGTCCATCCGGAACACTGGGTGGAGGTCTTCCGCAGCTCCGACGAAAACGTCGTGATGCCGCTGGCCTACGACGTGAACCATTTCATCGTCCAGCCGACGCACGAGATCATCGTTCCGCCGGACCTGAACCTGCGCACCTTCTATCACCTGAACGAAATCGCCGCCGTGCGGTCGATCGACGTGATGTCGGTCATGACGATCACGCGCGAGAGCCTGCGCGAGGGCCTCGACCGTGGCCTGCGCGGGGAGGAAATCCTCGAGTTCCTCAAGAAGAACTCCCGGACGCCGCTCCCCGAGTCCCTGATCCAGCTCATCAAGGACTGCTCGGACAAGCACGGCGAAGTGAACATGGGCTACGCGGGCGGCTATATCGTGATCGACGATCGCGCCCTTCTGGAGCAGGTCCGCATCAACAAGCGGATCGGCCCCTCCATCAAGGATGTGATCGACAACCGAATCGTCCTGCTGAACGCCGATGTGGACGTGAAGCGGCTGGCACGCGAACTCCAGAAGCTCGGGTTCATGCCACGACTTGGCAGCGAACATGTGCACCTGAAGGACGATGACATGTACCACCTCTCGCTGACGCGCGAGGACATGTACACGCTCATCGCCGCAGTGCGCTATGGCCTCGGGTGCCGCGACCAGCGCGGGCACTTCGTGGCGGAGGAACGCCTCAACCCGCTGCTCGAACGCCTCAAGCCGGATCCGCGCACGTTCATCTCGCTCAACGAACTGGCGGAACCGCTCGTTCGTACCTGGACCAAGAGTGCCGAGGCGGCCATCGAGGCCCAGCTTGAGGAGGTGAAGGAGCAGTACCAGAGCCAGCTCACCCGCATCGTCTCGCACGCGGTGCCGCGAGGGATCTCGAAGCATAACTTCGACGGCCCCAACCCGGCTACCGAACCGGACGACGTGGAGAAGCTGCTGGACTTCGCCGTCGAGAACGAGTTCGAGGTCGAGATCAAGTACGTGAAAAGCAACCGCGAGGAGGTCACGGAAGTCGTGGCCCCCGAAAGCGTCGAACGCGACCGCCTGTTGGGCCGCTGCCGCTCGCGCGAAAACAGCTTCGCCGTCTACAAGATCGACCGCATCGTGGAGGCACGGCTGGTGTAGGGGCGAAAGCCCTCGGCACAGCTCTGGCTGCTCTTTGTGCATTCTCCTTCTCAAGGATGAAATGGGACACCCAGTTGGACGGCGCGAGGCCGGTGTAAGTTGCGCGAACGTAGGCGCAGGGATACTGAAATCCTTGCCAGGTCCAGCCAGTACGTTCCATCCTTGATTTGGGAGTCGGGCACAGGCCCGGTGTGTGGTGGCGGGGGACCTTTCCCGTTGACCAGATTGCACTCGGCATGATGCCCTCCCGGCCTGTCTGCCAAGGGCCAGCAAACCTGCATGGAGTGACCCCGTGAGAACACGCGTTGCGATGGTAACAACCTTCAATCCAGGAGCCGCAGGCCCCCGGTATGTGGCAGGGCACCTGAATGAGCACGGACATGACGTGAAGTTCTTCCACGTCAAGGAGTTGCGCGCCGTCGCAATCCCCACGACCGACTTCGAGAAGCACGAGGCCCTCAACCGCTTCTCGAATGACGTTCAGTTCATCGCCATCCAGCACCCGGGCGAGGTCCTCTACGTCCCCTATCCCACGGCGATCACCGACAAGGAAATCCAGCTTTTCGTCGACGAGCTGAAGGCCTACGATCCGCATATCGTCGGCATCTCGATGTTCAGCGTGACGGTGAACATCGCCCGTCGCCTGACCAAGCTGATCCACGAGCAGATCCCCGGCCTCCCGGTCATCTGGGGCGGCATCCACTGCATGGTCCACCCCGAAACCTGCCTTGAGGGCCTGCGCCCGAACCCGATTAGCGGCGAGACCAACCCGCTCCAGGTTCCCGACATCGTGTGCGTCACCGAGGGCGAGTACCCGATGACGGAACTGATGAACCGCTGGGACGAGTTTACCGCGGGGAACGTCCCCGACGTGGCCGGTCTCTGGTTCGTGAAGGGTGGTGAGGTCACCAAGTTCAACAAGAAGCCCTTTGAGCCGAACCTGGACAACTACGCTCTGCCTGTCTACGCCCAGAAGGAAGTCCTCATCGACGACGACAAGGTCGATAACAAGTTCGAGGACCCCAAGGGCTTCATCCAGCACCACATCTACGTCTTCACCGAGCGCGGCTGCCCGTATTCCTGCTCCTTCTGCATTCACTCGACCATCAACAAGATGGACGAGGGCTACTCCCGCATTCGTCGCCGCTCGGTCGCCCACGTCATGGGCGAGATCGAGAAGCGCATCGAGGAAAACGACCTCAAGCACTTCATCCTCCACGACGAAATCTTCGCGATCCAGAAGAAGTGGATCATGGAGTTCGCCGACGAATGGGAGAAGCGCTTCACGAAGCACGGCATCACCTTCACCGGCTATGTGCACCCGATCGCCACCGACGAGGAAATGGTCGATCGTCTGTTCGAGGTTGGTATGTCGCGTACTGGCATCGCGATCCAGACCGGCAGCGTCCGTACCTCGAAGCTGATGTATGATCGTCCGCTTCACCGCGAGAAGATCATCCGCATGTCGGAGTACGTTGCGAAGCACAAGTTCGACCTAGTTCAGGTCGAAGTCATTACCGACTCGGCCTACGAGTTGGATGAGGATCGTCGCGATACGCTGAATCTGCTCCTCGACATGAAGCCGACCTTCTATGTGGAGACCTTCGGCCTCCAGACCTACTCGACCTCCGAGCTGGCCAACAAGAAGCGTCTGATGGAAGAAGTGCCGTGGAACGAGCGCCTGTTCTGGAACATGCTCTTCCACCTGACCGGCAACACCTACGTCACTCGTGACACGATCGTCGGCCTGAGCAACGACCCGCACCTGCGCGAGAACCCGCTGCTTCTCGAGCAGCTCGTGATCGACCTCAAGGCCCAGTACTACCGCTCCCTCAAGGGCCAGCTCCGTTACGACGACGAGAAGAACCTCGTCACCGCGGACAAGGCCGCCAAGGAGCAGTACGACCCGCGCAAGGAGGCGATCCTTGAGATGCGCCGCCGCTCGCAGGCCTACAACGGCGCCGAGGGAAGCCTCGAGGAAGAGAACGCACGCCGTGGCGTCACGAACCCCGTCGGCCAGATCGGCGAGGGCGAGTTTTCCGGCTACCGCTTCAAGCGTCTCTTCAAGGAGAGCATCAAGAAGCTCCTCAACCGCTGACAAGCGACTCAGTCCCCCAGATAAACCAATCCCCCGCCAGCGATGGCGGGGGATTTTTTCGTCTATACAGGCAACAGCTTCAGCGCGTTCCACGCCACCGAAGCGTCAGCAGGTTGCCGATCCCGGTGATGAGCGCAAACATGGCGAGGCCCAGCAGCGTTGAGGAAATCACCGCCGCGAAGAGGTAGGACGTCTTGAGCGTCGCATTCGCGAAATAGATCAGATAGCCGAGGCCGAACTTGTTGCCGCCGAAACCGGCAAAGAACTCGCCGACGATGACGCCGATGACTGAAAGCCCGCTGGAGATTCGCGCCCCGGCGACGATGTAGGGAACGGCACCCGGGAGTTGCAGCTTCAGCAGCCGTTGGAGTCTGGTCGCGTTGTTCACCTCGAACAGTTCCACCATGTTCGGGTCCAGTGTTGTCAGACCCGTTGTCGTGTTGGTGATGATTGGAAAAAGGCTCACGATGAAGGATATAATGACGATGCTTTGGAAGCCGTGGCCGAACCAGAGGATGATGAGCGGCGCGATGGCGACGATGGGTACCGTCTGGAGAAAAATCGCGTAGGGATAGCCGGCCCGCTGGATCAGCCGCGATTGGGAGAAGACGAAGGCGATCAGGATTCCGACGACAAGGCTGGCCAGAAGGCCCAGCAGGGCAGCCTTGCCGGTGAGGAGTGCACCGCTCCAGAGAGCGGCCCGGTTTTCCTTGGCAACGTTGAGCACCGCAACCGGCGTCGGCACCAGATAGGGTGGCAGCTCCCAGTAAACCACGGCGCCATTCCATGCAATGACGACGAGTGCGAACAGCACGAGCGGTGGAAGAAAGAGGGCCAGGGCGCGATGCAGGAGCGGATTCATCGGAAGGACTCCCGCAAGGTCCGGCTAACATCGCCGGTGAGTCGTGCAAAGTCCGGCTCCGCCCGCAGCTCGGCGTTGCGGGGGAAGCTGAAAGGGACCGGTACCTCGGCGAGGACGCGCCCGGGGCGGGCACTCATGACGACGACCCGTTGGCTGAGGAAGACCGCCTCCGAGACGTTGTGAGTGACGAAGATGGCCGTGAAGCGATCCCGGCCCCATAGTGCGAGCAGTTCCTCGTTGAGTCGCTGGCGTGTGATGTCGTCGAGGGCGGCAAAGGGCTCGTCGAGGATGAGCAGACTCGGCCGGGTCACGAGCGCCCGGGCGAGCGACACCCTCATCTGCATTCCGCCGGATAGCTGGGCGGGATAAAACCGCGCGAAATCACGAAGTCCCACTAGGTCGATGACCTCGGCGACACGACGGCGGCCTTCGTCGCCGACCCGCCCGCGCAGTTCCAGAGGCAACCGGACGTTCTTTTCCACGGATCGCCAAGGGAGCAGGGTGGGCTGCTGGAAGACGAAGCTAATGTCGCGACGGGTTTGCCGACCGGCGAGCTTGGTGTCTCCGCCGATGTGGACAGAACCGCTTGTTGGCCGCAGGAGCCCCGCAACGAGCCGGAGCATGGTGCTTTTGCCGCAGCCGGATGGTCCGACTACCGAGAGAAACTCCCCATCGCCCACGCGCAGATTGAGGTCGTGCAGAGCCTCTACGCCCCGGTCGAAACGGAGGGAGACCTGCTCGAGCGTCACGGAAGTCTGGCGGGCGGAATCGGGGGGAAATGACATGAGGGGAGTGGGAAGCAGGAACTCAGCCAGTCTACTTCACGAAGAAACCCCCGCGGCTTCGGTGCCGCGGGGGTTCGGTGTCGGTCGATTCGGGGTACAGCTTACTCGGAGGTCTTGGCGTCGGCGTCGAGCCCCGGAGTGTCCGCATTGACGCTGAGGTCAACGCTCAGGTTGTTGAGCTCAGCACGGCGGGTCAGTTCGCGAACAACCTGGAGCAGGTGGAGAAGCGCGGCCTCGTCGGCGCTGAGGTCCTCGCCAGCGACTAGTCGATCCATGATGTCGGCGATGTCGCTGAGCCCCTGGCCATAGGTGTCGACGTCCTCGCGGATTTCCTCCTCGGAGATCGACTCCTCGATGACCTTGTAGAGGGCGTCCTCGAACTCCTTGGTGCCTTCCTCGGTCTTCAGCTTGGCGGCGAATTCCTTGATATTGGTGCCGTACTTGGCAATCGTGTCGTCCACGCCCTTGTAGATCTCGTCCTCGTACTTCTGGAGGAGCTTGGCGGATTCGGTCTTGATGGATTCCTGGAGGGCCTTGCGACCGGCGGGAAGCTGCTCGTCGAGGGCCTTGGTGATCACGTCGTCGAGGATCTTGGGAGCCTCGCCCTTGATGTAGGCCTGGGCGCTTTCGTTCACGCCTTCAACCTGCTCCTTGATCTTGGAGCCAATGACGGAGGCGACGCCTTCAGGCTCGAGGGCGTCACGGGTCAGACCGGACATGAAGCCGAAGTAACCGAGGAGCAACACGATGAAGACGATGCCAACAACAATGGTGACAACCTGAGAGCGACGGGCCTTGTCGGTCTGAGCGTCGATCTTGGCGGCGAGTGCCGCGATTTTCTGGGAAGTGGTATCAGCCATTACTGGTTAGCCCCCTTCTTGGGATCTTCGGAGACATGACGGAGGAACTCGCGGGACTCGGGGTTGAGGAAGTGACGCAGAGCAGTGGTGGCGTAGACACCAAGCGAGTTGGTCAGCTCTTCACGCAGGGCGAGGTCGTCCATCTCCTCGATTTCCTTGGGAATCTCGAGCACGCCGAGGTTGTTTCCGATCCGGTTGACGGAGTCGATGTGGACCTTGAAGTGCGTGTTGAGGGAGCGCTCAACAGCCGAGTTCATGGCTGCGGCGGCGTTGGCCATGATCTTCTCGGCCTCCTCCTGGTCGCGCAGCTCGGGGGCCTCGTCCTTGAGCTTCTCGATGATGGAGTTTTCGATGCGCACGCGGCGGGTCTCAAACTCGTTCGCGCCGAACTCGTGCATCTCGCTAAGGAACGCCTCAACCTCGTTGTAGCTCTTGGCGAGAATTTCCTGCTCGCGCTCCTGATACTTCTTCATCGCCACGGACTGAAGCATGGGAATGGCTTCCTTGAGGAGAGCCTTGCCTTCTTCCTCCACGGCCGGGACGACTGTGGCCTGAATTTCCTTCACCATCGCGTCCTGAAAGGTTGCCCGGTTCTGATAAGCGGTGTACACGGGGGACAGGATCATATACACGCCGACGACGGCGGCCGCGGCCACCAAGATGCCAACTGCGCGGGTGACGTTTTTGGCGGTGGCGTTTGCTGCCATCGCGGCGTCGAGTTTGGCGTTGAGTTCGTCTATCCGTCGGGAAACGTCCTGCTGGTCACCCGACGAAACAGGTCCGTCTGCTGCCATGGAGAGACCTCCAGAGAGTGAAATTCCAACTAGTAAAACAGGCTTTGTACAGCTTGAGCAATGGCGTCGGGGCCACAAGGACAATCTGGCACAAGAGTTTGCCTCGGCAGTGCAAGTTGCAATGGTTGGGACATTGGTCGGTCCACATTCACTGGGTGATTTCCGGGCGCCGGAATCCGCCTTGCCTTTGTTCTGCACTAACGGCCCAGTAGCGGGAGTCCAGCCTATCCTGCCGGAGAATTGCCACAACGGTGCTTGAACCTCGCATTCTTGGCCTCGACCACAAGCCCGGTTGGGATCGCCTCTGGGGTCGCGCCGGTGAACCGCTGGGGCTTTCCTGGGCTTTCCCGGACCTGGTTGCGGGCTCCCTTGGTGCGGTTCGACGCATCGGCCTCTTCACAAGCGGTGGCGAGATGGTCGCCGGAACTCAGTTTGTGCTGCGCCGCCACCGATGGATGACGCTTTGGGCACACGCCGCTCCAGCTCCCTGGGGAGGAATCCTTTGCGATCCCGAGTCCGCCCGTCAGGAGACTTTCCTCCGTGAAGTGGCGGCGGGGTTGGGCAAGGTCCTTTCGAGGGAGTCGTTGTGGGCACAGCTGATCCTCTCGCCCGAAGTGCGTGACGCGCGTCCGTTCCTCTGGGCGGATCCTCACTGGTCGGCACGGGTCCATTACAACTACCTAAATCGGATCGATTCACCGACATCGCTTGAGGAAGGTGCCGAGGGATCGGTTCGCCGTCAGGCGCGCAAGGCTCGCGAGGCCGGGGTTGAGTTCCGCGAAGGCGCCGATCTGCTGCCTGCCTTTGCACGCCTCTTTGCGGGAACACGCCAGCGGCAGGGCTTCGCGCGCATTCTGGGGGACGAGGCATTGCGCCAGCTGGCGGATCCAACAACGGGCGGTTGGTTGGTCGGAGTGATGCGTGGAGAAGACATGCTGGCAGGCGCAGTCATCCGGACAGACCGCGAGCGCGCCTACTATCTTGTCGGCGCGAGTGAGTCCGCGCAGGACGACGGTTCGGGTGCGCCAACGCTGCTGCACATCGAGGCCACGCGGCGTCTGTTCGAGCGGCGCGGTGCGTTCGTTTGGGACTGGGTCGGGGCCAACACGCCCTCAGTGGCGCAGTTCAAGAAAAAGTTCCGGCCTGAGCTGGAAATGAGCCTTCGCGTGACGTGGCGAAGAGGCTTGGGCAACCTGATCAGGGTTGGTCGCTGAGGGGGCCAAATCGAAATCAGCAACCGCCGGTGACGAAATCGATCAAAAGGAGCGGGCACAGTTCTCGCCGATGAGGAGCTGAGGCGAAGAAATCGCCTTGCACTGCTGCCGCCCGCCCATAAGCTCCCGTCACTCGCGTGGTTGGCACAGAAGGTCAATCACTCCCCTACCGATCCCGCTGGAGGTCTCCATGGCAGACAAGGCCAACAAGTTCCCCGAAAACTCTCAGGGCAAATTCTACGTCGACGACCAGTGCATTGACTGCGACGCCTGCCGTGCAACCGCCCCAGACAACTTCACCCGTCATGACGAGAAGGGTTACTCCTACGTCATGAAGCAGCCCGCCAACGACACCGAGTTCCAGCTCTGCGTCGACGCAATGGAAGGCTGCCCCGTGGAAGCCATTGGCAACGACGGCGCCTGATTCACAATAGCATCAGGAAACACAACGGGCGGCGCATGGGTTTGATCCCCACGCGCCGCCGGTTTCTTTTTACTCGGTGCCTTCGACCATCACCAGGATCGGAACGATGCGCTCGCGACCGCCGTCGTCGCTCGGAATGTTGACGACGCAGTAGGGAAGGTTCTCGCGGAGTCGGTCCTCCGGGCCTGCCCCTTCGATGGCCATGACGGAGGATCCGCCGCCGTCGAGGTTGATGGCGGATTCGCAACCCACCCAGGCCATGAGAGAGGCCAGCCCCTCCAGCGTCACGCCACAGCTATGCTCACCACTGCGACGCCCGTCGACGACGACCATCTTCATGCCACCGGCGGACGTGCGTCCCAACGCGGTGCGCGGCGCCCGCGTTTTCTCCACGTCGAAGGGGAAGCGGGTCGGTGCAGGACCCATGGGGCGGAACTCGCCAGCATTCGGCTCGGCCAGCATGTGATCGGAGGGCACGGCGACTGAGTTCCGCACCAGGAAGGGTCCGGCGCTAATCATCCAGACCGGCTTCTTTGCGCCGCTGGTCCGTAGCTTCAGGGAAACCTTGCGCGTTCCTCCAGTGGCGAGGACGGCCTTGGCGTGGTCTCCTTCGACGAGCACCATGACGCCGCCCTTGGGAGGAATCAGTCCCGGCGCGGCGGGCACGGCGGAAATCAGCGTGCTGCCCGTGAACATCAGTGCCGCGGCACCGTCCGGGGCGGGAAACTCCGACTGGTCAAAGAAGCGCCACACGGCCCCGTGATGGGGCTCGGCAAAGTGCCCGCGATGGAGCGCGACCGGGCTCAAGCCTTCGATGTGCAGTTCCACCAGGTCGGTGCCGTAAATTCCCTCCACGATGCTGCCATCGTCGTAACCGATGAAGCCGGGGCGGGATATCCACGGGGGCGAGAGCACGCGCCCCTTCACCATGTGTCCGCCAAGGGGCTGGTGGAGCGCCGAGACGCCGTCGTTGTACTCCTCTGGGAAGTTGAGGAAGTATCCGGCGTTCGTGGCGGCCAGAATGTTGGAGGAAGACTGGACGAGACGGGAAGCGGGGAAAGCGGGGAGGAACCGAGCCACTGCATAGCCGCCTGCGGGTTGCTCGACCCAGCGGGGGTCCAGTTCCGCGAGCGTATCAAGGAAGCGCTCCTCGAAGGCAGTCGCCTTCTCGGCTTCTGCCAGCGCGGCGAGAAGCTCCTCGCGGCGGGCCGCATCCTCCTCGAAGAAGATTCCACCCATGTTCACGTACAGGCGGCTTTCCTTCACGTTGGAGGCGCTGTTGTCGCGGAGGGCACCCTTGGCAAATGTTGTGGCCCAGTAGGCGTTCTCGACCTCGGGAAGTTCGAGAAGATCCGGATACTCGCCGGCAAGGCGGGGGCTGATGGTCGCCTTGGCGTGGGAGTCGATGGTGAGTTCGTTGACGCAGAGACCCTCGTGCCGTGTCGCAGGGCCGTTGGGGCCCTGTTCCTCGACCAGGAACTGGAACCGGCGACGGCGCCAGAAAACGCCAGGCGCGAGATTCTTGGTATGGTCCTCGGTGAGTTGGAAGTCCTGACGCAGGACATTCATCCCGAGGATGCGGGACATGACGGCGGAGTCGATCAGGTTATGGCTGAGCACGGTCTTGCGGAACAACCTCTGCGTTGTGGATTTCAGGAGACGGAACACGAAAATACCCCGGCGTATTGAGGGCGCCAAGGAGCGGAGCAAAGCTGAAACGTCCGTCTTGGCACCGAAGGGTTTGCGAAATGGGTGCCCGGTGCAAGGGAGAGGTGAGGGGCATGAGCATCCGCTGTCTGCCCGGTGCCGATTGACGCCGGGGTGGGAGTACGAATGCTTGACGGGTGCGGGCGTCAAACTCTGGCGGTCGGCATGCAATCAAGGGAGACGGTTCGAGATGGAATCATCACCGGTGCGGCGCATTCTGGATGACCTGGCGGCCGGCCGTATCTCGGCGGATGTGGCCGAGAAGCAGCTCGCGGCAGGTCAGATCGGAGAGATGGGGTTCGCGGCCCTGGATCTGTGGCGCGAGGCGCGCCGCGGGCGTCCCGAGGTGGTTTTTGGCGAGGGCAAGACGGCGGAGCAAATCGCGGCGATCGCCCTGCGAATGACTCAGGCTGGCCAGAATGTCCTGGTTACCCGGGTCGATGCCGCCAAGCGAGCAGCCGTTGCGGCGCTGGTCGGAGAGATTCCCCACGTTGAGTCGGAGGCGGGTCGGCTCATGCAGTTCCGTGTCCAGGAGACGAAGCCGCGCGGTGGGTTGGTGGCGGTCCTGGCGGCGGGAACCAGCGATTTGCCCGTGGCGGAGGAGGCAGCCTGTACCGCGGAGTGGCTCGGCAGTCCGGTGGAGCGGGCCTACGACGTGGGGGTGGCGGGTTTGCACCGGTTGCTTGCGCGGGGCGAGTTGCTCCGCAAGGCGCGGGTTCTGGTGGTTGTGGCGGGGATGGAGGGGGCGCTCCCGACGGTCGTTAGCGGTCTGGTGGCGCGTCCGGTAATCGCCGTGCCCACGAGTGTGGGGTACGGGGCAAGTTTCCGGGGATTGTCGGCACTTCTGACGATGCTGAACAGCTGTTCAAGTGGGGTTTCGGTGGTCAACATCGACAACGGGTTCGGCGCCGGGTACCTGGCCGACATGATCAATGAGGGTGGGGGATGAACCCAGAGTTGCAGTCGAAGGGATTGGTCGTCGGGCTCGACGCCTGGATGGTGCTGTTTGGTGCGATTCCCGACGTGGGAGTGGGCGACGTGGTGTGGTTTGCCCTGAGGGCAATCCCAGTGGTCGCAGAGCTCGGGTGCCACGATGCGGGCATCTGTCATCTGGGGTTGAACTACTACACGCTTGGTGGGGTGCTGCGCCGCGGCGACGCGGGAGTAATGACGCTGGAAACCGAGCTTGGCCCGCTCCACGTCACGGGCGGTGCGCTACCGCATGCATGGGTCGATGAGGATGTCAGGGGAGAATTTGAGCTGGTCGTCGACGCGGATGCTCCCGACCGTGGTCGCGCCCTTCATCCTTGGCGGGTGCGCTCGATCACGCGGGAGACATCGAACTGGCGGGATCGCCGCACGGAGGAGAACCGCCCCATCAGGCCCGGGCGTCGCCTGCTGAAGTTCTCGGATCTGCTAAAACGCCCCGGGTTGCGCTTTCAGGGGAGCGAGGTTGATCGCTCCAACGCCGTGGGGGACGATGGCGGTCTGGCACATTACAACATCGTGGTGGAACCGGCCGGCAAAGGGACGACCTGCGGGGGCGATTCCTGATACCGCCAGGTCATTGCGTGGGGACATCATCCTGCGAAGAGCCTTGCCCAGTCTCTGGTTGCGAGTAGTGTCCGTCGCGAAGTGGCGCCGGATTTGCTCCCGGTGCTGTCAGCTTCTGCCGCGGAGAAATCATGCATCCGATCCTGGCCCTACGAGCCTTCTTCCGAGTCCTGTTCCAAGGCGAACCGCCCGTCTCGATGCCGGTGGCTCCGGCGCCTGCTGTGGCCCCCCCGGCACCAGCACCGGCGTTCGCCCATTCGACCGAGCCCGCCATCCAACTATTGGCACTGCTCCAGAAGGAAGGCCGACTGATGGATTTCCTGCGCGAGGACATCGGTTCATACAAGGACGCGGAGATCGGCGCGGCGGTGCGTGACATCCATCGGGGATGTCGTTCAGTGCTGGAGCGCCATGCCACACTGCGCGCCGTGGTGACCCAGAAGGAAGGGCAGTCGATCGACGTGCCCGCGGGCTTTGATCCATCGCAGATTGCCCTTCAGGGGAACGTGAGCGGCGCCGGTCCCTTTCGCGGCACGGTGGCTCATCCGGGGTGGTATGTGGAGGCGCTGAAGTTGCCAACGGTTCCTCCCGGAGCGGACCCCAAGGTGGTGGCGCCCGCCCAGGTGGAGGTGCGCTGATGAGCAGTCGCTTCTCCATCGGCATCGACCTTGGGACAACCAACACCGCCTTGGCCTTCGTGGACACGGTGATCAGCCCGGACTCGCCGGACGAGGCGATGGTGGCAACCTTTCCCGTGGAGCAGGTGGTCGCCGCAGGGGCCGTCGACCAGCGCGAGACGCTTCCGAGCGCGGTGTATGTGGCGAGCGGGACCGAGGTTCCCGCCGGATCGTTGAACCTCCCGTGGCGCGCGGAGGAGAAGGTCGTGGTGGGGCACTTTGCCCGCGAATTGGGTGCGCGCATCCCGACGCGCTTCATCCATTCGAGCAAGAGTTGGCTTTGCCACGGCGGCGTCGACCGCGAGGCGCCGATCCTGCCGCCCGGATCGCCGGAGGAGGATGCGCGGCGCTCCCCCGCCACCGTGGCCACGCTGATCCTCAAGCATCTGGCGGAAGCCTGGGACAATACGATGGCAGCGGAGGATCCATCGCTGGCGCTGGCCAATCAGGAGATCACGCTCTGCGTCCCGGCGAGCTTCGATGCGGGTGCGAGGAACCTCACGGTGGCGGCCGCAGAGCGCGCGGGCTTCCGACACCTGCATCTGCTGGAGGAACCGCAGGCCGCCTTTCACAGCTGGATCGAGTCGGCAGGGCGGCAGTGGCGGTCACAGGTGCGTACCGGCGACTTGGTGTTGGTCGTGGACGTGGGCGGCGGCACCTCCGACTTCTCGTTGATCGGCGTGACGGAAAAGGATGGCGAGTTGGAGCTACGCCGCGTGGCCGTGGGCGACCACATCCTGCTTGGCGGCGACAACATGGACCTGGCGCTGGCGTACAGCGTGGCCGGGCGCCTGGAGAAGGAACGCGACAAGAAGCTGGACGCGTGGCAGATGATCGCGCTCGTGCAGCAATGCCGCACGGCGAAGGAGGCGCTGCTGAGCGACCCGTCCCTCGAATCTGCACCCATCGCGATTCTGGGCCGCGGCACATCCGTAATCGGCGGCACGATTCGCACGGAGCTGCCGCGTGCGGGGCTGGACGAGTTCCTGCTCGACGGCTTCTTTCCGCTCTGTGCCCCAACCGACCAGCCCGCGCGGGCGCGCCGCTCCGGCTTCCGCGAGACAGGGCTCCCCTACGCAACGGACCCGGCCATCACGCGTCATCTGGCCGCATTCCTTGTCAAGAACGGGCCGAGCGTTGCAGAGGTTTTCCCGGACCGCACACCAGCGCCGGGGCAGCCGATCCTTCCGACGGCGATCCTCTTCAACGGCGGTGTCTTCAAGGCTCAGCCACTGGCCGACCGCATCATCCAAACACTTGCCGCGTGGTCCCGCAGCGTCGGCGGCGAGGCCCCTCGTGTGCTGAACCACAGCGATCTGGACCTGGCGGTGGCACGCGGTGCCGCGTACCTCGGTCTGGCGCGACGCGGCCGCGGCGTCCGCATTCGCGGCGGCAGCGCCCGCAGCTACTACATCGGCATCGAGACCGCCGCCCCCGCCGTTCCCGGCATGGCGCCTCCGCTCAAGGCCATGTGCGTGGTTCCCTACGGCATGGAAGAAGGCACCGCGGCGCAGATTTCAGGCCGCGAAATCGACCTCTGCATCTGGACGGGTGAGCCCGCCGCCTTCCGATTCCTTTCCAGCACGACCCGTCGCCATGATCAGCCGGGACAGGTCTTCGATGTGGATGGTGAGGACTTCGAGGAGCACAACGCCATCGAGACCACGCTTCCCTCCGTAGGCGGAAGCGAGGGCGAGGCGGTCGAGGTGGACCTTCGGTCGCACCTGACCGAGATCGGCGTCCTCAATCTGTCTTGCGTGGATCGGCAATCGGGAAAAGAATACCTTCTCGAGTTCAACGTGCGGCAGCAATCCGCGGACTAACCCCGCACGGGCCGTTCGATCCGGGAGGTCATTATGGCAGTCTCGTTGCTGGCGGGCCGCTCCGGTTCCGGCAAGACACACCACATCCTTGAGGAAGTCTGCGCTGCCTGCGCAGCCGATCCCTTCGGCGCGCCGATCTTCCTGCTGGTTCCTGAACAGGCCTCCTACCAGACCGAGAAGGCTCTGCTGACCCACGGCCCCATTCGTGGCTACACCCGGGTGCAGGTGCTGAGCTTTGCCCGTCTTGCCCAGTTTGTCTATACGACGAACCCGGCACCGACACTGCCGGTCCTCACCAACCAACACCGCGACTTCCTGGTTCTTCTCCTCCTTCATCGCTGGCGTCGCGAACGACCGGGCACGTTCCTGGACACGCCCGGCATCGAGGACTCCCTCACGCAACTGGTCGCAGAGGCGCGGCATCAGGCCGTTGAAGCCACCGATCTGCGCCGTGCTGTGGATCAGCTGTCCCAAGGACCAGAGCAGGACACCCCCGATGTGATCCGTGCGCGCATCCTGCGCGATAAGTTGGCGATTCTCCAGGAGTTCCTCCAGCTATACGATGAAATGTTGACGGATCGCTTTCATGATCCGGCCCACGGTCTGGTCCAGATCGCCGAGGCCATTAGGACGACCGGAACATTTCAGGGCGCTACTGTCTATATTGATAGCTTTATAGACTTCACTCCCGTGGAGGAACAACTCGTCGTGGCCATTGCGAGGCGAGCCGCGCGGACAGTTCTTTCGATTCAGTTGGAACCAGCTCGGCTGCCGCTTGTAATGGCAGGTCGTGGTGGTTCGCACCCGATCTTCGGATCGACGGAGCTGGCCCTGCAGCGGCTCTTTGCGCTCCTCTCAGTCAACGGTATAGACGTGCGACATGACCACGAGCCGTCTATACGAACCGGGCGGCGGTTTCGGAGCAACTCCTTGGGAGAGTTGGAGGCGACCTTCCTCTCCGGGGCACCGCAGTTCGAGACACAGGATAAGGTGATCACACTGATCGAGGCTGCAACGCCGCGCGACGAGGCCCGTCTGGCCGCGGAGCACACGGCCGCTCTGCTCCGGGCTCACCCTGACTGGAGCCCCGCAGAGATCATCATCCTGACGCGGGATCTCGAACTGTACGCGGATGCACTCGGGCGCCATTTGACGGAACTTCGGGTGCCACACTTTGTCGATCGCGCGGTCCCGCTCACAACCCATCCCTTCGTGGTGGGCATTCGTGCCCTCCTCGCGGCCGTCCAGCATCCCGGCGACGCGGTTCCTTTGATGGAACTTGGCAAGTCGGGGATGCTCCCAGTGCTCCGGGAAGATGTGGACTTTCTCGATCTGCACATCCGCCAATACCCCCGCTCCCGGGCTGAGTGGCTATCCGATCGACCATGGAACGCTCCCCCTGATCGCTCCTTCGCTGATGAGGAAGATGAACGCGCGCCTGACATCTTCAGCGAACTGGTTGACCAGACGCGCCGTCGCATCACCGGTCCGGTGAATGCACTGCGCACCGCACTCAAGCTGGACGAGAGGCGCGAGATCCCATTTCACCAGTTCGTCGAAGCACTGTTCGAGTCAATCTCCGGCATCATTGACCATGATGCCCTGCCCGAATCGGAGGAGCGAATTCTCGCCCGCATCGGCGAGTTGATCGCGCAGGCCGCAGACGTGGTGGCGGAAGATGCGCTGCCGCTGGACCTGTGCCTTCAGGTCCTGCAACACGCGCTGAGCGGCCTCCAATTGCCGCGCATTCCTCCGCTCCTGGATCAGATCTTCGTTGGGCAGGTTGACCGCTCGCGGCAGCCGCCTGCTCGTGTCGTGATCGTTGTCGGTCTTGCAGAGGGGGGCTTCCCGCGGCCCATCGCCAATCGCACATTGCTGAACGACGCGGAGCGCGACCTCCTCGAAGAACTCGATATTTCCCTGAAGCCCAGCGCCCGCCGTCTCTTTCAGCGCGAGGCGCTCTTCGCCTATCGTGCCTTCGCTGCGCCGTCGGAGCAGCTGATCCTGATGAGGCCGCGCGGGACCAACGACGGTGCGCCGCTGGAGCCCTCCCCGTATTGGATCGAGATCTCGCGGCTGCTTCGTTGCGATGCGGAGTCCGCCCCGCCGCCCGAGGATACTTCGCGGCTGTGGCGACCGCGCGAGCTGGCCGCAGGACTTGTGCTTTCACTTTCCCGGCAGGCTCGCCTGATCGGGGCGGACATCCCATCCGATGTGGTTCTTGCGCGATATCTCGGCGAATTGGCGGCAGCGCCGGAAGTTGGCGCAGTGCTTCGCGCGGCACGCTGGAAAAACGAGGCGTCGATCTCGCCGGAGCAGGTGAGACGTCACCTCGATTCGCGCATCCGCCTCAGTGCCACGCACCTCGACAGCTTCGGCGCGTGTCCCTACCAGTACTTCGTGAAGTACCTTCTCCGTCCCCATGAACTGGTCAGTCCTGAATTCGAACTCCTCGATGCGGGCAACTATGCGCACCGGGTCCTCGAGACTTTCTCCCGCATCGTCCGCGAGCGTGACTTGCTGTCTGGCCCGGCCGACACGGATCCCGACGCCATCATCGAGGAGGCTTTGCGGGGACCGCGTCTCTCCCTGGAGAAGACGGGACTCCTCGGTACGGCTTCGGGTCGGTTCCTCCACGAGCGCCTCGACGAGAGCCTCCGACAGATGTGCCACTGGTTGGTATCCACATGGAGGGGATCCAACACGCGACCAGCCGCGGAGGAGATCCCCTCCAAGTGGTACGCCAATGAACTGGCTCCTTCAAGCGATTGGCAGGTGTCTATATCGGGAAAAATCGATCGACTAGACAGCGTCATCAACGGTGAAGAAACCATGGGTGTCGTGGTGGACTATAAATTGTCCGGCCGACGATTTGATTTTTCGAAATGGATGGACGGCCAAAACTCTCAGCTGCCCCTGTATTTGATGGCGCTGGATCAAAATCTGGGTCAGGGAAAAAATCCCGGCGGCGCTGTCTATCTGGAGATTCTCCCATCGATGGCGGACGGGGAGGAAAAGGAGCGAAAATATCGCGGATTGATTTCGCTCACCGGTCTGTTCTCCATGGCGGGAGAGGGGGACCTTGGTATTCCCAAGCTGGCCGGGTTCGACATTGGCGCCACGGATCCACGCAAGGATACACCCAGGTCCGGAGGCTTGCTGACCGACCAGCAGCTCGAGGCTGTTGTTCTCTATACCAAGCGGATTATTGCCAATTCCCTGTCCCAAATAATCGGGGGGGGATTTCAGGTCTTCCCGTCGCGTCTTGGCAGCGAAACGCCCTGTTCATTCTGCGATAAACAGAAAATCTGCCAAATCGATTATTCGATCAACCGGGCGAACCATCGCGTCCGCAAATCACGTGAGCAAGTCCTGCACGAAATTCTCGAACAAATCGGGGAGCAGAATTCATGAGCAGCCGCTTCACCGACGCACAATTAATGGCCATCCGGACGCGCGACCGAAATCTCCTCGTGTCGGCCGGCGCGGGAGCGGGCAAGACAAGCACGCTCATTGAGCGTCTATACGAGATTCTGGTCACTCCCGATGAGTGCCCCATCGATCAGCTACTGGTCGTGACCTTCACTCGCGCTGCCGCCCAGGAGATGCGTACCAGACTTCAGAAGCGGCTCACCGAGGCCATGGTCGCATCACCGCAGGGATCCTCGGAGCGGGAATGGCTTCAGTCCCAGTTGCTCGCGGTACCTCGTGCGCAACTGTCCACCATCCACTCATTCTGTCTCCGTGTACTCTCCGAGCACGCGGAGAAGGTCCCTTTGTCGCCCTCATTCCAACTCATCTCAGAGGGAGAGCGCATCCTCTGGCAGCAGGAGTTCCTGCGCGCGAAGCTGGACGATCTGATGGCCACGGACAGCGAGGAAACAGAGGCGGTCAAGACGCTGCTGCGACATTCCAAGGCCACCAACGCGGTGAATCTCCTCCTCGGATGGATTGTCGACTTTCATGCCTTCATCGAATCACTGCCGGATCCGGAAGGCTGGATCGACCGCTGGACGGCTGAAGGCGCATGGGACCCGTCCGATCCACACGTCAGCGCTCTCTGGCAGGGTCGCATCCGCTCGGCCGTGGCCAGGATTCACTCGTCGTTGGAGGCGCTCCGCCCCCTCGCCAAGGCCGCGACATCGCCCGGCCTTGTGGTAGCGGGCCAAGAGATCATCGCCCTCGCAGACGAGCTTGCACGTCGGCTAATCGACGAAGCTCCACTGGATCCGGGCGCGATCTGTGCACTCCTTTCATTCGGGCGACTATCCAGCGCGAAGAGTGCGGGGGGGCTTACTGAATCCGATGAAGCGCTGAAGAAGGGGCGGGCCGATCTCATGAAGGAAATGAGTAAGGCTCGAGAGACGCTGACGGCACTCGCCCGCTTCTCAACCATGCAGGAGGAGGGCGAAACACGTCGTGTGCTGCGCGTGTTCACGCGAAGGCTCGGGCTCCAGTGGTACCGCGAGCTTTTCGACCTTCAGGTGACGGAATGTCGCCTCACTTTCTCCCATCTTGAGCGACTGACCCATGTCCTGCTTGTTGGACCCAATGGGGCTCCAACAGCGGTGGCTGATCAGTACAGGGGAATGTTTCAGCACGTCTTCGTCGACGAATTCCAGGACGTGAACGAACTGCAGGAGAGCATCCTGCGCGCCATCGCCCGTCCTGCCGTTGGATCGAGGGGCGGAAATTTCTTCGCTGTCGGTGATGTGAAGCAGAGTATATACGAATTTCGTCAGGCAGAGCCGACTCTTTTCCTCGGATTATTCGACCGCTCCGTGAATTGCGATCCGGATAATTCGTCCCCGATGGATTCTCGGATTCTCTTGCAGCACAATTTCCGCTCGGACGCGGAATTGCTCGGATTATTCAACCGCCTTTTTGAACGCCTCATGGTCAAGCGGTCACTGGGGATTGATTATGCGGCTGAGCACCGGCTTCTTGCGGGACGCACAGCGGATGGCATGCCGCACCGATCTCCGGAGTTTTCGCTGACGATTATTCCTCCCGAGCGTGAACTGCCCTTTGAGTGGATGGATCATGTTTCACTAGAGGCAGCATTGGTCGCCCAAAAGGTGCTGGAAATCGGCCCTCCCTGGCGCGACATCTGTATTCTGGTGCGAACTGCCAAGGGTCGGGTTTCCGACTTGCATGAGGCGCTATCACAGGCGGGGATTCCCGTCTATACAAGCAGTCGCTCCGGATTCCTGACTGCTGTCGAGGTTGTCGAGTTTCAGGCAATTCTTCGTGCCATTGAAAATCCATGGCTGGATGTCGATTTATTGGGCACATTGCGTGGGCCCGCATTTCGATGGAGTGATTCCGAATTATTGGATTTGCGGGCATATAATCGCGAGCAGCTTTTTTTCCAAAATCTGCTGTCCATATCAGCAGATGAAAGCCATCCCCTTTGTGACAAGTCTGGGGTAGTCCTGGAATCACTCTCCCGCTGGCAATCCATGGCCAATCATCAACCGATGCAGGAGTTTTTTGCCCGTCTATACGAGGAACTGAACCTGTTGGATGTGGCGCTGGTTCGACCAGGTGGCGAGCAGCGCCGTCGGAACCTTGAAGCACTGCTTGATCGGGCGGCCGAGTTCGATGGCTTTCAGCGAAAGGGGCTCGCGCGGTTCCTGCAGTTCCTTGACCAACTCATCGATGAAGGCCGGGACCTGGCCACGCCTGCTGTGATCCCCGAAGGCGCCGACATGGTGCAGATCATGACGATCCACGCCTCCAAGGGAATGGAGTTCCCCATCGTACTCATCCCCTTCGCGGGGGCGCGATTCAATGCCGTCGGACGCAGGCGCCCTGTGCTTTGGGATCGCCACGTTGGGATCGCCACACGCATCGGCGCGGATACGACAGAGGAGGACATGACCAACCTCCCGATGGTGTTGCTCGGCTCGGAACGGAAGCGTCGTGAGACATGCGAGGAACTGCGCCTGCTCTATGTCGCGCTGACGCGAGCCGAGAGGGCGGTCCATGTGATTGGGTCTGTTGAGAGCGCCGGTGTTGACCGTATGCTGGAGCAGCCGGAGTTGCATCTCCCACCCGACATGATCGTGGAGGCGCGCTCGTTTGCGGAATGGGTCCTACCGTGGGTGGCATCGGAGACTGGCGAGTCCGCGGAGGGGCAGCACCTTGAGTACCTGAAGCTGGATCGCCCCGATCCGCAGGGCCTGTCTTCCCTGATCGTCGAGAATCAGGCGCTCGCCGACTTCCTGCGGGCAGGAACCCTGGCCCCGGGTGTGACATCGCGGCGCGAACGCGCCGCATGGATCGCTCGCGCCCTGCAGGGAGAGGGCGGCCATGCAGCGCCCCGCGACAGGGAGACCGGACTGGAACCGACCAGCGGCTTCGCGGATGCGCTGACCCGGGTTCGCGAGCTTGCGGCGCAAACGCCAGCGCCGCTATTGCGAGCAAAGCTTTCCGTTACGGAGGCGAAGCGCACATGGGAGGCATCACGAGACCTTGAGACTCCGGCGTTCCAGGCACCACGACGGTCGAATGCTGACCGCATGGCATGGATTCCCGAACGCCTTCGCACAAGCCGCTCCGCCCCGGCGTCGGGAGGCTCCAAGCTGGGCCTGCTGATGCACCGGTTTCTGGCCAACATGCAGATGCATGGTCATGGCAAAGTGCTGCGGCTGAAGGGAGAGGTGAATCGGCAGGTAGGCGACGGCCTCCTCACTGAGGCGGAGGCGGCATCGATCCGGCTTGATGACCTCGCCTGGTTCTTTGGCACGCCGGTCGGAGTGGCGCTCCTCCAGCAGCAGGGCCGTCTATACAGGGAACGAGCTTTCTCGGCCGCAGTCGATGGAGCCAGTCTGCATGCTGCAGCCGCGGGGCGAACCATGATCCTTCAGGGCGTGCTCGACGTACTGTATCGGGGACCAAACGGTTGGATCGTCGTCGATTACAAGACCGATCGCGTCGATTCAGAGGAGCGGCTTGCACGGCTGCGCGAGGCCTATAGTGTACAGATGCGTCTATACGCGCTGCTGGTGGAAACCACCCTTGGCGAACCGGTTGATGTCGCTCACCTTGTCTTCCTGCAGGCGAGGGAAGTGGTCACGATCAGGCCGGATGCGATCGCCATTCAGTGGGAGGAGGTTCTCGCGGCTGGTGCGGTGATCTTCGCCGAGGCTGAGGACTCGGCACCAGCCATCCGCTGGATCTGACTACTCGCTGTCCAGGTGGAATCGCTTGATCTGTCTATACAGGGTGGCTCTGTCTATACCGAGTTTTTCGGCAGCCTCCTGCTTGCGCCAGTCACAGGAATCCAGCGCCGCGAGGATACGCACCTTTGTCATCTCGTCGAGGAACGCCGCGAGCGGCTTCGCCATGGTCGCCTGATCGATGACGACGCCGGTGCTATCGGTATCAAGTGGTCCGGTGGGGATGCGGGGACTACCGCTCGGAGTGGTGAGCCACAGGTCCTCGGGGGTGATGTTCGACTCGCGGGAAAGGATCACGGCGCGCTCGATAGTGTTCTCGAGTTCGCGCACGTTGCCTGGCCATTCCTGGCTGCTGAGGGCCTCAAGTGCCTCTGGAGTCAGGCGCCTTGCCGGGAGGTTGTTGTCGTCGCTGAGCTGCTTGGCGAAGTGCTGCGCCAGCAGCGCGATGTCGCCTCGTCTTTCGCGGAGCGGAGGCAGGTGGATCGGCACCACGTTGAGGCGAAAGTATAGATCTTCGCGGAAGCGATTCAGTTTCACTTCCTGGCGCAGGTCGCGGTTTGTCGCAGCGACGACGCGCACATCGACGGAAATCTGGTGGTTCGCACCGACGCGCGTGATGACGCCCTCCTGAAGGACCCGGAGCAGCTTCGTCTGGAAGTTGTTCGATGTCTCGCCGATCTCGTCGAGGAAGATGGTGCCGCCGTCGGCCTCCTCGAACTTACCGCGGTGCGTCTTGATGGCGCCGGTAAAGGCCCCCTTCTCGTGGCCGAAGAGTTCGGACTCGAGAAGCGTCTCGGCAAGGGCAGCGCAATTGACACGCACGTAGGGGCCGGTGGCGCGCGTAGAGCGGAAGTGGATCGCCTTGGCGACGAGTTCCTTGCCAGTGCCGCTCTCGCCGGTGACCAGAACGGTGGCGCGCGTCGGTGCCACGCGCTCGATCATCCCCTGGACCTCGGCCATTTGGGGTGAATCGCCGATGATCTTATCGACATTGTACTTCGCGCCGAGTTCGCGGCGCATGAACGCGTTGTCCTGCTTGAGGCGCCCGTACTCGGCGGCGCGTTCGATGGTGAGGCGAAGCTCCTCATTGTCGAAGGGCTTCATGATGTAGTCGTAGGCGCCGTTGCGCATCGCCTCGACTGCGCTCTTCACGGTCGCGTAGGCGGTCATGACGATGACGGCGGTTTCCGGGAGCCGCGCGCGCACGTTGGAGAGCAGTTCCACGCCCTCCATGACGGGCATCTTCACGTCGGTGACGACGACCTCTGCGGGGAAGTCTTCCAGGACCCGCAGCGCCTCAGCACCGTCGCTGGCGGTTCGGTGTTCGTACCCCCAGCGACCTGCTAGCATCCCAAGGACCTGGGTCATGCGGGGTTCGTCGTCTACGATGAGGAGGCGTGGTCTGGCCATCAGGTCTTGGCGATCTCCGAAAGGGTTGGAATGACGCGGGGATACTGTTCCATGTCGTCGTCGGCGCCGCGGCGCGAGCGTAGCAGCAGCAGGGTCACGCGGGTTCCGGTGTCTAGTTCGCTGACGACCTCGAACTGGCCACCCATCCCCTCAATCAACTGCACCGAGACGGGGATGCCAAGCCCGGAGCCCTGTGTTTTCGTGGTGAAAAACGGTTCGCGGATTTGCCGCAGCACCTCCGGCAGCATGCCGATGCCGGTGTCCTGCACGACGAGCCTGAGGTAGTCCTCTCCCCCGTCCTCGAGCCGCACGAAAATATGGGGGTTGTGGCAACCGGCGCACGCATCACGGGCGTTCCACATGAGGTTCAGCAGTACCTGCCAGAGCTGGTCCGGATCGACGACCACCTCGCCATCAAGGTCGAGCTGGGGGACGAGTTGGATCTTGTGGGCTTCCAATTCCTCGACCATCGGCGGCAGCCAGTGGCGCACCAGCGGCTTGATCATGTAGCGGCCAAGGTTCGGCGGCTTGGGTCGCGCGAAGTTCAGCAGGTCGGTGATGATGTTGTCCATGCGGACGATCTCCGCCTGAACCAGCTCCAGCGCCGAGAGCCCCTGCGGGTTGTCCTTCAGGTCCTCGCCGATCATCGTGACGGCGGACTTGATGATGGAGAGCGGGTTGCGGATCTCGTGGGCGAGCGTGGCAGAGAGGCGGCCGATCGATGCCAGCTTTTCCGCTTCCACGAGCTTGTCCTGAAGCTTGTTCAGCTTCTCGATGATGCGCTGGCTTTCGAGCATCTTCGATTCGAGGCGCCGGTTGACGCGCTGGTATTTGTTGTTCTGGTAGGTGATGAGCTCCTCCGCCAACATGCGGCGGTGGCGGACGTAGAAGAAACCAGCGAGCAGCGCTGAGACGAGGACATTACGGAAGATGTCCATCCCGAAGGAGAGCCGATAGACGCCGACGCGCAGGTGCAGCAGGTGGTTCGAGTCGACGGGGCGATCGGAGTCCATGCGGTTGAGGAAGCGGTCCACCAGATGGTGCGCCGCGACCAAGTCCTGGGTCTTGACCTCGAGCTTTGAGGACCAGGCAGCGAAATCCGAAGGATAGAAGGACTTGCCCAAATAGAGTCCGCCCCCGCGCTGGAGCCGCTCCAGGCGCTCAAGGCCGTACTCGTCAAGCCGCTCGATCCGCGCATCGAAGAAGCAAAGGATAACGAAAATGACGAAGAAATGCAGCAGGTAGCGCTGGCGGTGAACGCGCAGGTAGTGAGTGTCCGCCTCCGGGAGGACCTCAATCAATTCGTTGGAAGCCGATTGCCCCATGCACCCCGCCGCGCTGAGAAACTGGCGGGACGATCCCACGGCGCTGGCACGCTCGCAACTCGGAAAGCGGGCCACCTTCGTTCCGCCTTGAGCCACCTGTGCCCGGCCGGGAATACTCCCGCTGTGGATGGGTGATGCACCCGGGAAGGTTTTGGAATGAAGACGCTTCGCCTAAATGGCTCCAACGCGGAGGATGTGCTACTTGCCGCGTCCCTGTTGAGGGACGGTCGGTTGGTCGCGATTCCCACGGAGACGGTCTACGGCCTGGCGGGAGATGCAACTTCCGAGGCGGCTGTTGGCGGGATCTATACAGCCAAGGGGCGCCCCGGCCACAACCCACTGATCGTCCACGTCAAAGATGGCACCGATGCAAGGCACTGGGCAGAGTGGAGTGACCTGGCCGAGTCACTGGCACAATCGTTCTGGCCGGGGCCGCTGACGCTGGTGCTTCCGCGGCCGCGAGGGATCGTCCCGACCGTACTCGCCGGAGGGGACACGGTGGCTCTCAGAGCACCCGCCCATCCGATTGCGCAGGCGGTCCTGGCGGTCTGCGGATGCCCGCTTGCGGCGCCGAGCGCCAACATGAGCAACGCGCTCTCCCCCACCAGCGCAGAGGCCGTGCTGGACACGCTGGATGGCCGCATCGATGCGGTGCTGGACGGCGGTCCCTGCCAAGTGGGGCTCGAGTCGACAGTGCTGGACTTGGCCGGTGACCGCCCGCGTATTCTTCGTCCCGGGTTGCTCGGAGCCGAGGCTTTGGCGCAGGTCCTTGGGTTCACCCCGGCGGTCGGGACTGGAGAAGGATCTACTCAAGTTTTGCGCTCGCCGGGCCAGTTGTCACGACACTATGCGCCGGCGATTCCACTCCAGTTGGTGGATGACCCGTTCCGGCTCGCGGGTCCCCGCGACGCGGTGATCTCCTTCACTCATGAGGATAAACAGGTCGCCTTCGCGGCCGTCCTGCCGCCTGATCCGAAAGAGGTGGCGCGGCTGTTATATGGGACGCTTCGTGCGGCCGAGCGCTCCGGGGCGACGCGCATCCTGATGACGCCGCCGCCCTCCGATGAGACCTGGGCCTTCGTTTGGGACAGACTCCGACGAGCGGCCTCGAACTGAGAGACCGTCCCCACGGTCCAATATCACGGATTCAGTATCGTCTCTCATTGCGTTAAGGGTTTATCCAGACCATTATCGTTCCATTGATGAACAGTAATCCCACCCTGAGCATCCCCCCACGATGCACTATCGACCGTTTATATTCACCACCATCTGCCTGCTTATCGCGCTCGTGACCGTAGCCTGCTCCGACGGTCAGGAACCGATCAAGGTCGGCGTCCTTCACTCTCAGACCGGCACGATGGCAATCAGCGAAGTGCCCGTGGTGGAGGCGACGTTGATGGCGATCGATGAGGTCAACGCCAGCGGCGGCGTCCTCGGGCGCAGGCTGGAGCCGGTCGTGGTTGATGGCGAATCCGATTGGGGCGTCTTCGCGCGCGAGGCGGAGCAGCTCCTGATAGAGGACAAGGTCGCGGTGGTCTTCGGGTGCTGGACCTCGGCCAGCCGAAAAACCGTGAAGCCGATCTTCGAGAAACACGATGGCCTCCTTTTCTATCCGGTGCAGTACGAGGGGATCGAGCAATCACCGAACATCGTCTATACAGGGGCCGCTCCAAACCAACAGATCATCCCGGCGGTAAGCTGGGCCTATAACACACTCGGCAAGCGCCGCTTCTTCCTGGTGGGTTCCGACTACGTCTTCCCGCGCTCGGCCAACGCGATCATCCGCGATTACGTGACGGCCCTCGGCGCGGAGATCGTCGGCGAGGAGTATATACCGCTGGGCTCGCGCCAGGTTGATCACGCGATCGAGGCCATCCGCTCCTCCCAACCGGACGTGATCCTCAACACAATCAACGGCGACAGCAATATTCCCTTCTTCCAGGCGCTGCGCACCGCGGGGATCAAGCCCGCCGACATCCCGACCTTTTCCTTCAGCATTGCCGAGCCGGAATTGCAGAGCCTCGACCTGACGACCATGGTCGGCGACTACGCCGCGTGGAACTACTTCCAATCGGTGGATAGCCCGGCGAACAAGAAGTTCGTCGAGGACTTTCGCAAGCGTTACGGTGCGGATCGCGTCGTCTCGGACCCGCTGGAGGCGGCCTATTTTGGCGTCCACCTGTGGGCACGCGCCGCACAGGACGCGGGGAGCATCGCGCCAGAGGACGTGCGGGCCGCGGTCCGCGACATGAGCTTCGAGGCACCCGGCGGGATGGTATACGTGGACCATGAGAACCTGCACACCTGGAAGGTGGTGCGGATCGGACAGATCAACGAGGACGCCCAGTTCAAAATCGTCTGGTCGTCGGATGAACCGGTTCGACCGGTGCCTTTTCCGCGAACAAGAACACGCGCGGCCTGGGATGAGTTTCTGGCGCGTCTATACGCCGATTGGGACGGACATTGGGCCGCTCCCGCCAGGAAGGAGGACTAGCCCATGTTTCACGGCCTTCGCGGCGAACTGACCGCCCTCCTTCTCACCATCGCGCTTGTACCGCTTTGCTTCGTGATGGTGATCACCTATCGCAATGCCGAGCACTCGCTAACGGAGGAACTGAAGCGGGGCCTTCGCGCCATCGCCGAACGCCAATCGCTGCTGCTCAACAACACGGTTCAGGACTCGAAGGACCAGGCCGAGATCCTGTCCCTGGCACCGGCGGTGATTGAGTCCATGGATCGCCTCCGCCAAGGCGGAGAGGTCGATCGTGAAGCCGGTGTCGCGCTGACAAGTCTCTCGCGCGTCGCCATCGAGGGACAGCGCTTTGATAACGTGATGCTGGTCAATCTGGATGGAAAGGTCGTCTATACAGCCAAGCCATCGCCGGTGATGGGGAAGGTGCTGCGAGAGGGCGAGGCGGGTGCCCAGTTGCTGCGGATCTTCGAGCGAACGCGCACGATCCTCGAAACAGAGATCTCGGACTACACGCCGGATCCGATCCTCGGCAGTAACGCGGCATTCGTGGCCACGCCGATCTTCTCGCAGAATCGGGTGGTCGGGGTGTTGGTGCTGCAGATGGGCGGGCGCCGACTGCTTGAGGGCGTGTCGAACTACGCCGGCCTGGGCACAAGCGGCGAGACCATCGTGGCGAGCGAGATCGACGGGAAGGCGATGGTTGTCGCCCCGCTGCGCCGAGACCGGGGCGCCGCATTTCGCACGTCCGTTCCACTGGATGGGAGAGAGGGAAATGTGTTGGCGCTGGCGGTGCAGGGAGGCCGGGGCGTCGGCTTCGGGATCGATCAGGAGGGGCGGGAGGTCTACGCGGTTTGGCGATATGTCCCGGCGATCCGTTGGGGTATCGTGGTGAAAGTCGACCGCAGCGAGGCCTTTGGTCCGGTGGAGCAGCTCGGTCGCCTCTTCATGTGGATCACGGGTATCACCGGCGCTGTGGTGCTGGCACTGGCCTTCTCGCAGGCGCGGCGTCTGGCGCTGCCGATCCTGGCACTCCGCCGGGCAACACAGCGCGTCGCCGAGGGTGATTTTAACGTGGAGATCGAGGTCCGCTCACGCAACGAAATCGCCGAGCTGGCGGACACCTTCCGCATCATGGCCCATCGCCTGAACGAGAACTTCGAGGACCTGAAGCGCACCACGGCGGAACGTGAGAAGGCCGCCAAGGAAGCCATCGAGGCAAAGGCACAGCTTGAGGTGGCCAACGCGACCCTCGAGCAGAAGGTGGTGGAGCGAACCTCCGAGCTTTCGCAGCGCAACGAGGAGCTTGTCGAGACCCTCGCGCAGCTCAAGCAGGCGCAGCAGCAGCTCATCGTCCGCGAACGAATGGCCTCGGTGGGCGAGATGGTCGCGGGCGTTGCCCACGAGATGAGCAATCCGCTCAACTTCGTCAACAACTTCAGCGACCTCACCGCGGACGCGATTCGGGAACTCGACGACGTCATCGCCGCCGCGCGCCAGCACTTGCCGGAAAAGGACAGGGCGGAAATCGAGGATCTGCTCGGGATCATTCGGGACAATCTGACTCGGATCAGCGAGCACGGGAAACGGGCCCAAGCGATCGTGCGGGGCATGATCGAGCTGACCCGCAACACATCGGGCGAGCAGCGGGTGGCAGACCTCAACGCTCTCGTCAGGGACTACTCGCGCGTTGCGCACCAGACCTTCCGCGGGCGGGGCGCATCGGACGAGACGCTTGTGGAGTACGATCTGGACGAGGCACTCCCGCCGGTTCAGGTTCACGCCGCCGGTATTTCCCGGTCGCTGACAAGTATCATTGGCAACGCGTTCTGGGCCACCGGCGAGCGTCGCCAGCAGGTCGGCGCGGGGTACGTCGCGTGCATCCGCATCAGCACCCAGCGGTCGGGGAACGAGGCCATCATCTCGGTGCGGGACAACGGCCTTGGTATTCCGAAGGAGAATCTGGCGAAGGTGTTCCAGCCCTTCTTCACGACTCGCCCCACGGGAACCGGCGCGACCGGCCTGGGGCTCTCCATGGCGTGGGAGATTGTCGTCAACCAGCATGCAGGACGTCTTGAGGTGATCAGCGAGCCGGGCGAGTTCACCGAGTTCCGCATCCACCTGCCGCTCAAGGCGTAGGGCACGCGAAAGGGCTTGTTCTGAGGGGATTGCCTGCATCAAATGATTGCATGAAAGAGGCTCTGCACCATGCGATTCTATTCCTTCCAGATCGTGATCGAAAAGGAACCCGACGATCCCGGTTACTTCGCCTACAGCCCTACGCTGCCGGGCTGCTTTGGGAATGGGGCCACCATCGAGGAAGCCAAGCGGAACATCCGCGAGGCAGTTGAGCTGCATCTGGCAAGTCTGGTTGCCAACGGCGATCCCATCCCGCAAACTCCAGGACTTGTCCATGTGGAGGAGCTAAGCATCGGGCTACCCGCATGAGTCCACGAATGCCCCAGGTCACCGCGCGGGAATTGGTCGCCTTTCTGAAACGGCAAGGGTTCGCTGAGGACCGTCAGACCGGTAGCCATCAGACCCTTCGTCATGTCGGAAGACGGGTCAGCGTCACGGTGCCTCTCCATGGGGGATGTGATATCGGGCGGGGACTCGCAGCCCGGATTCTTCGCGACGCCGGTTTCACGGTGGAGGATTACCTGAGGCTGCGGTAGCGCTTCTGGTGGCCAGCGGGTACAAACCGATGTCCGCGCGCAGTTCCATTGCCCCGCTGATCTCAGCGCTGTTCCTGTGGCGCAAGGAGCGGCAGAGCCATGCAAGCGCAACAACCACGACGCATCGCGATCCTAGGTGCCGGAATCACGGGCCTTGTCGCAGCGCTGAAACTGGCCCAGCGCGGTCACCAGGTCACGCTGATCGAGAGAGCCTCCCGCCTGGGCGGCGTCATCCAGAGCGTGCGCGAGGATGGTTGGCTGCGTGAGATCGGCCCCAACAGCTTCACGTCCTCGCCGCATCTGGATGCGCTGACTGAGGAACTCGGTCTTGGCGCTGAAATGCTCGCGACGCCGCTGAAGGACCATGACCGGTTTGTCTGGAAGGCGGGGCGGCTTCGTTGCGTCCCGACGGGACCCGGGGAACTGCTGAAGACCGACGTGTTGAGCACGGGGGAGAAGCTTCGGCTGCTTTTCGGTCTCGTAAAGCGCTACGATCCGCCCACCGAGGACCTTCCGCTGGCGAGCTTCTTCCGTTCGGTGCTGGGGCCGGGAGTGGTCGAGTCGCTGCTGAAGCCGTTTCTGGCCGGTGTCTATGCGGCTGATGGAGACCGGGTCAGCTTCGAGGCGACCTTCAACAAGCTCTGGGTGGCAGTCCGCGGTGAACGCCGACTGATTTCCGCCCTGAAGGCGATGCGTCGCGCCTCGCCCAAGCCAGACGGTCCGCGCAAGCCGCGAGCCCTGGTGTCGTTCCGGGACGGATTGGAAACGCTCCCGAGAGGGCTTGAGAAGGCAATCCGCGCGGCGGGCGTTCAGGTGATAACGGACAGGGACTATGCGCTGTCCCGCTCTGGTGATGGGTGGTCCGTGGAGCTTGCGGGCACCGAGCCTATCCCCTGTGACCAAGTAGTCCTGGCCTGCTCGGCGGAGCGGGCCGGGCGACTTCTGGCGCCCCACGCGAAACCGCTCGCCGATTGGCTTCACTCGATCGAGTATGCGGCCCTCACGGTGGTCCACGTCGGTGCGCCAGAGGACGCCTTCCGGGACAAGCGGCGCGGATTCGGGTTTCTTTCGGTCGCCGACCAGGGTATCGAGGCACTGGGCATGATCTGGAACGACCGAATGTTCCCCGGTCGGACCCCGCCCGGTGGCCGGATCCTGACCTGCTTCTACGGCGGCGAGAAGCGGGCAGAGACCAACCGCTGGAGCGACGAGCGGCTGGTGCAGGCCCTGCGCGCGGACCTCGCCACGGTTCTCGGGCACGATGGCAGGGATTTTGATCTGTTACGCATCACGCGGTGGGAGCGGGCGCTTCCGGTCTTTCGCGTGGGACATCGCGTGCGCCAGAACCAGGCCATGCGGCACCTCCCTCCGGGAGTCCACCTGGCGGGAAACTTTCTCGGTGGTGTCTCGATACCCGACCGCGTGGAAGCGGCGATCCAACTGGCCAAGGGGCTGACAGGAGACTAAGCGATGGCGACGGAGAAACCAGCGGCAAATCGCCCACGGGTGGAGGTGTTGTGCCTCACCTATGGGGAGCCCGCGACCAATGGCTTCGCCGAGCAATTCGAGTATTCGCTGAATATCCTCAACCGCCTGACAAGGCGGGTCGCTCCGATTCCCGCATTTGTGACTCCCCTGCTGGCTGCCCGGCGCGCCCGGGCCCGCTCCGCCATGTTTAACGAAATGGGCTACTCGTCGCCACTGGACGGCATCAGCGAGCGCCAGGCGCGGCTGATTGGCGAGAAGCTGGCTGCGCTCGACCCGAGCCGTGATTACCACGCGCGCATGGTGATGGAGTTTCGCCCTCCGCTGCTTCCCAGGATCATGGACGAGATTCGAGCCAGCAAGCCGGACGAGATCGTTGTCCTTCCTCTCTATATGGCTGAGTCCGACTTCACCACCGGAATCAGCCGCACGGACTTTGCGTCCTACCACCGCGCCACCCGCGGCAAGCATGGCCTCCCCGGACCGGTTTACGTCGGCGGCTTTGGCTTTGATGAGCGCATGGGCAAGCTTCTCGCCGACTTCATCGTGGACTATTGCGAGAAGAATGGCTGGGATGCAGCCAAACGCCGGAAGTCGGCCCTCATGCTTGGCGCGCATGGCACGCTGGTTTACCCGCCTGAGGGAATCAACTCCGGGGCTCGTGAGACGCTGTTCCTCTTTGGCCTCATCCGCAAGCACCTGAAGCAGGAGTTCGGTACCATTCGGGTTGCCTGGCTCAACCACACCCTAGGCGGGAAATGGACCTTTCCCTCCGCGGAGGAGAGCGCCGAGGAATGTCAGCAGGGCGGCTTCCGCGACGTGGTGTACTTCCCCTTCGGCTTCATGGGCGACAACAACGAGTCGCAGAATGAAGGGCGACTGGCGCTCGCGAACTTTGAATGGGATGGCGTGTTGTATCTGCCCTGTCCAAACGACGACGAGCGCTTCTGTGCCTTGTTGGCGGAAATGACGGTGGAGCACCTGGACCGTGGCAAACGCGAGGTCTGGGATCAGATCGAGATGGGTGGAAGGCGAGACTTGATCCGGCAGCCGCAGCCCGCCGTGCGCGGCACACCGGGACCCCTTCGCTTCAACAGCATGACACTTGGGGCGCTGAGTCTTTCGTTCTGGGGACTGATCGGCACCATGCTGGTGGTCCGAGGCGCGCTGGCGGCGCGGCAGATTGAGGACCCGGTCGCCCTCGGGGCAGGGATCTTCGTGGCGCTGCTGATCGGCTATTTCAAGGGAACGGCCATCTTTGGTAAGATCGTCCCAAAGAATCTCCAGCGCCTTCGGACGCTGCCGCAGCCGAGCCCCATCTCCCGGACATTCTCACGAACAGGGTACAAGGTCATCCTGATCATGATGGTTTTCGGCATCATGGTGGGCGTGGGACTCAAGCTGGCCGGATTCATGGCCGCCTACATGGCCATCATCGGCGGGGTGGGGCTGGCAATGTGGGTCGGTGTCGCGATGGGGATCCGCCACTTCCACTTGGCCAAACCTGTGCGCATCCTTGATCCCGGGGAGAACTCCGGTCCTGCAGGGGCACGAGGCGGCTGGGACAATCCGGTTGCCACAGAAACGTCAAAGTAACGTCAAGAAACACGAAGCTTTTCACTTGCGATGTGACAATTTACAAGGTTGTGCGGATTGTACTTGCATTGCACGGGGGGGGCGCAAAAGATCAGCCTTCGGTTGAGCAAAAAGGTCCAGCCCAACCGCACCTGACGTGTGATGCGAACAATGCCCGTTAATGGCTTCTACTTCTCCCAACTCGAAAAGCTTCAGGCTTCCCTAGTGCGAATGGGGAATCTGGCCGGTGGGCTGGTGGGCGATTCCGTTGCGGCGCTTGTTTCGCGCGACCCGGTGCTGGCCCGCGAGGTGATCGAGCGCGACAACGAGTTGGATCTGCTTGAGGACGAGAACGAGGAACTGACCATCCAGATCATCGCCCTCAACCAGCCTGTTGCCCGTGATCTTCGGTTGGTTGTGGCTCTGCTCCGCGTCAACACCACCATCGAGCGCGTCGGCGACCTGGCCGTCAACATCGCCCAGACCGCGGTGCGGCTTTCGGACAAGCCCGAAATGCGTCCGTATGTTGACATCCCCCGCTGCTATGAATTGGTCCGCAAGATGTGGGATGACAGCATGGTATGTTTCTCAACCATGGACGAACAGTTTGCCCGGAACCTTCGCGATCGGGATGACATGATCGACAAGGCCAATCAGGAAACGATCCTTCAGCTTCTCCAGATTAGCAGCGACAACCCGACCTGCATCTATCAGGCGACCAACCTGCTCGGCGTTAGCAAGTCTCTGGAGCGTATCGGCGACTTGGCCGTGGACATCTCGGACGAGGTGGTCTACGTCTGCCGCGGCGAGTTCCGCCACGCCCGCACTCACAACGGCCGCAAGAGCGCCTAGGCCCGTCGCCGGGCAGCAACCTCAATCACTTCGTTCCAAACCGCCATCATGTTCTCGACGTGAGCCTGAATGGTAAAGTGCTGCTGTGTGCGAAGGCGCGCAGCTTCGCCACGGTGGATTCGCTCCGCGCGATCCATCGCCGCGGCCTCGATTGCCTTAGCCAGCCCATCGACATCACCTTGGTTGACCAGCCACCCGGTCCTGCCGTCCAGGATCAGCTCCGGTATACCTCCGGTCCGGGTACCGACCGACGGAACGCCAAGTGCAGCAGCCTCAATGATCGTTCGCCCAAAACCTTCCTCGGTACTGATGAGCAGGTTCAGGTCGATCCGGCGATAAAGCGAGGCCACGTCACTCTGGAATGGCAGCCATTCCACATGGCCCGCCAGGTCAGGCTCAGCGATGCGGGCGCGGAGCTTGTCGCCATAGGGGACGGAACTGCCAAAGGCATCCCCCGCGATCAACAGCTTCACAGGAATGCCACGCTTCACCACGCTCGCCACCGCCTCGGCCGCCACGAGCTGGGCTTTGCGCTCGCTAACCAGCCCGAAGATCCCCACACGA
>WGMQ01000016.1 GCA_016125005.1 bacterium
CCCGGACGCGGTCCTCGAGTCCCGAGCCCATTAGGAGCCCTCCGACCGCCTCTGAGACGGTTACAATGCGATCGCAGGCAGCCAGTTCATAGGTTTTGATCTGACGCGGAGTAATGCCGAGCCTAATATGCCCACTTATTCCCAACTTTTCTCGATTACAAGATGCAAGTTGTGGAATAATATGAAACTCGTTTGCGTGACAGACATCCGGTCGGAAGCGACGGATGGTCTCGCGGATGCGCGGCAGTTGGAAGAACAGCGATTTGAGGCGCCCACCCAGCTTGCGCCAGGCGCCCTGGGGAGCGACGGCCAGATCCACACCTAAGTCCTTTAATTCCAGCGCGATACCATCCATCGACGGGACAACAACCAAGGGGGTGACCCGAGGATCAAGGAAGCGCACCAGTTCCACAAGCGAGCGCCGCGCACCGAGGGGGCGTACGGAGGGAGTCAAAAGTAAAAGGCGCATCAGATTGGAGATTCCGGCATAAATGGGCAGAATGGAAGTCCGAAGACACTCAAATGATTGATAAAGAATATCTTACGTGCGGTAGGGCCGAAGGGACAGGGAAGGCCGCAACACTGCAGACGAGACTTTTGACAGACATTTGACACAAGATATGGTGCAGGGAGCGAGAAATGACCCCATATATTGACGATGAATTACGCAATGAAAAAAGAAACATCGCCCCATTTAAGGGCTTGACCATGTGGGGCATACTCGGGTGAAACTGGGGTTAGTCAGGAAGGACGGGGCATCCCCGGGAAGAAACCTCTCCGAGTCGAGGCGATGGCTGAACTCCTCCATGGTTCCCACATGCAGACCTTGGATGAGAGGCAGCGCCTCCCCATCCCAAGCAAGCTTGTGCCGGTGATGCGGGAGTTGGCAGGTGTCACGAACGAGGAAGACGACTTCATGGTGGTGGTCACTCTGACTGATCGTAAGACGGTGGCGGTGTATCCAAAGCCGGTTTTTGACAAGATGATCGACGGTCTCGACCGGAAGATCAAGAAGCGGCCGACGCCGCCCCTTTTGAAACTCCGACGGGCCTACGTCAATATGATGGATGTCCAGTCCCTCGACAAGCAGAATCGGGTGAAGGTCCCCCAATTGCATGCGGGACTGATGAAGTTGACGAAGGAAGTGGCAGTTGTTGGAAGCGGCGATTACCTCGAAATCATGTCTGTTGGTCGCTATGAGGAGATCATGAACGAGGTTCTGCCGACGATGTCGGAGTGGTCTGACAGCCTGTTGCTTGGGCAGACGGACGAGGACGACGGGAACGAAGATGCTGGCTAACAGCCCGTTCTTTCTCCCGGGCCGGGTTAACTCCCGGCCCCGGTGAAAGCCCGGGACAACGATCGACCGATGGGGTAAATCGGGTGGAATTTCACGAACCGGTACTCCTTCAGCCGATCATCGAGATGCTGGACTTAAAACCCGGTGAGGTAGTCTTGGACTGCACATTGGGTTCGGGTGGCCATTCCCGGGAGTTGTTCCGGCGAGTGCTGCCCGGGGGTCGACTAGTCGGGTTGGACCGTGATCCGCGAATGTTGGCAATCGGTTCGGCAAGGTTGCAGAAGGAATTCCAAAGCGAGTTGGGTGCGATGCGATTCGAGGCGATTCCATACGAGAGGGCGGGCGAGGTGCTTCAGGGCGCCGATGCGGTGCTTCTCGATTTGGGCTTCAATTCGCTTCAGATTGCCGACGCCGAGCGTGGGTTTTCGTTTCTTTCGGATGGTCCGCTGGATGCGCGCTACAACGCCGCTGAAGGTTCGCGCTCGGTCGCCGATCTTGTCAACACGGCCCGCGAGGAGGACCTCGCGCGCTGGTTTCACGAGTATGGCGAAGAGCGGCTGTCCCGCCAGGCGGCGCGTCGCATCGTTTCCCGCCGTCGCGAGAAGCCCATCGAGCGCACCTCCGACCTCGCGTCCATCATGATGGATGTCTATCCACCGAAGGAGCGCTTCGGCCGCATTCATCCGGCCACGCGTGTTTTCCAGGCGCTCCGAATCGTGGCGAATGATGAGCTGGGTCACGTGGAGCGAGGCGTGAAGGCGTGTCTGGGCCTGCTGAATCCCGGGGGCAGGATGGCGTGTATCGCTTTTCACTCCCTGGAAGACCGGATTGTGAAGCGGGCGTTCGACGAAGTGGCCTCTCCGCGTCCGACTCCCGACGATCCGTTCCACGCGACAAGTATGGAAGGTGTCGAGTTCGAGATTGAGTCCCGCCGGGCGATTGCCTGCACCGAAGAGGAAGCAGAGCGGAACCCACGGGCACGGAGCGCGAAGTTGCGGGTGATTCGGCGCAAGGGGGCGGGCAATGCAAAAGCGTGACCTCGCCTATACGACGCCGGATGTCGCGAAGGGTTCGCAGAAGCGCGCCGAGGAGCAGGAACTGCCACCGCCGCTGATCGGATGGCGTTTCCTCCTGTGCATGGTGCTGCTGGTTGCGACGTTCACGGGCATCGGTACCTGGAAAGTCGCGACGGTCTTTGAGCTGCGCGACTACGAGATGGAAGCGAGCCGGATCCAGGTCATCACGCAGATGCGTCGTGACCGTTACAAGGCCCTTGAGGCGCGTCTATCCGAACTGCAGGGCGGCGACTCGCTTCGTGCCGCGGCGCTGCAGGGTCTCGGGATGGAGGCTCCGACTCCGAGTTTGGTGGAAACGATCGTCGTGTCGCAGGCGGTCGCTGAACGTTGGTCCAATGCTGCGAAGCCGGAAGGCGGAAGGGAGGTGCGCTCCGAGTAGTCGAGTTCCAACGAGAAGGGCCCAGGTGCCAGTTGGGTGTTCGCTCCCGCTCCCGGTGACCCTCCTTCGCTGACTCGGTGTCAGACCCGAACCAACGTCATTCCAGTGAACGCTCCCGTCCATGCTCCCGCTCCGATCGCTCCCGCATCCAGGCTCCCGTTCCCGTTAAGATGACGCCAAATCGCCAAGACGCCAGATCAGCAACCTGTTACTCCCCCTGACTCGTGTGATGTGTTCATGGGTGGAAATCCGGAGTTAGTAGTATTGCTTGCCGGCCTCCTGATTGTAGTTCCACCCGCCATCCTGCGTCACCTGGGTCCCTTTCGTTGGAAGTCGTCTGGAGATCTAGATGTATAGATAGCTAGACAAGCCAGTTGCAATCCGTCACCTCTACCTGCTCTCCCGCTCCTGTTGCTGATTCCTGCTGAGGAAGATTGGCTGTGAAACTTCGGAAACCACACCGACTGGGCGTCGTGCTGATTGGCACGTTGTTCTGCGGCATTTGCGCCGCGGTCGGTTACCGACTCTACGACCTCCAGCACCTGCGGCACGAATCCTACTCGGATCGTGCGATGAGGCAGCAGTATCGTCGGGTGGTGCTCCAGCCGGAACGGGGCGACATCCTTGATCGAACCGGTCGCCCGCTTGCCCAGAGCACGGGCCGCCTTACCGTTTATGTGAAACCGAACTTTCTCCGGACGGAGATCCTCGACGCGGGTGTCCAGGATCCGGACGATCCCGATTCCAAGAAGCCGAAAGCGCTGAATCGCGACGAGCTGGCGGCATCCATCGCGGCGATCCTCGGTGAGGACACCGGCTCGGTGCGCCGTCGCCTTGAGGGCACCCGAACGGTCCCGCTCGCACGTCGCATCCGCCCCGAGATGGCAGACCGCGTGCTGCGCGAGTTTTCGTCTCGCTCAGTGGACGGCCGCTCCTACTGGCTGGAGCGCGAATCGGTTCGTCTATACCCGTCATCGATTGCATCCGCCGTGCTGGGGTTCTGCGGCAAGGGACCGGCCGGTGATACCGACGGCCTGGCTGGGCTGGAGCTTCAATACAACGAGCAGTTGATCGGCAGAACGGTTGAGACTCGGGCGCCCCACTCGGGCCTCGTCCGCAGCGACGTGCTTGAGCCGTGGCTGCCGGATGATCTTCTGGCGGCGCGTGGGAACACGCTGGTGCTCACGCTCGACACGCGCATCCAGCAGACCATGGAGGAAGTGCTGGCGGCCTCCGTTGCCGAGTTCCAGGCGGATTCCGCGGGCGCGGTCGTGATGGATGTTTCCAGCGGCGCGATCCTCGGCATGGCCTCCTTCCCCACCTTCAACAACAACACGTTCTCGACGGCGGCACCGGACTCGATGCGCAACCGGATCCTGACCGATCCGCTCGAGACAGGCAGCGTGGCCAAGCTCTTCACGGCGGCCATGCTTCTTGAGCATGGTTACATCACGCCGGAGACATTGATCGACTGCGAGGGCGGATTCGCGGTGGTCGACGGAAGGCGCCTCCGGGACGCGCCAGGCCACAAGCCGCTGCATGTCGTCAGCTTCCGGGAGTCGCTGCGCTGGTCCTCCAACGTGGGGATCGTGAAGGCCGCCCAGGCCCTGAAGAATGGCGAATGGTACGATGACCTGCGCCACTACGGCTTCGGCGCGCCGACGGGAATCGATCTGCCCGGCGAAGGCTCGGGCATCCTTTATCCTGTCGAGCGATGGACGAAGTTCAGTCGAACTTCATTGCCCATGGGCTATGAAATTGCAATGACTCCAATTCAGATCGTCGCCGCCATTGGCGCGATCTCCAATGGTGGCGACTATCACATTCCCCATGTGGTGAAGGAGATCCGTGACCCGCGCGGGAACGTGGTTTGGAGCCATTCTCCCGAGCCGGATCGCCAGCTTGTCCGTCCGACCACGTCCGCGATCATGCGCAGCCTCATGCAGGACATTGTCGACAACGGAACGGGAAAGAAGGCGATCATTGAGGGGTACTCGGTCGGCGGAAAAACCGGAACCACCCGCAAGAGCGACGTGTTTGATCGGCGCGAGTACATCGCCTCGTTTGCGGGCGTGGTGCCTGCGGACGAACCGCGCGTCTCCATCTATGTCTATATCGACAATCCACGCACAGCGTACTACGCGTCGCAGGTGGCTGCCCCCGCTTTCCAGCGTATCGCGACGTCAACGGCACTGCATATCGGCCTGGCACCCAGCGAGTCGATTCAGGCCGAGGAGGCCGTGATCGCGCAGAGGAACGCCGCACCGATCGCCGGCGTGGAGTACGTGCAGGCCGCCTACATTCCGACACCGGGGAGAATGCCCGACTTCCGCGGCATGACGATGAGCACCGCGCGCAAGGCCCTTCCGGAGGGCGCCAAGAGCGCCCAGTTGCTGGGCACGGGGTTGGTCACCGACCAGTTCCCGCTGCCGGGCGAACCACTCGCAGAGAGCACAGAGATCGTTCTGCATTTTTCACCTAGGGCCATCCCCTCGCAAGGAGCCACCAAATGACGCTTCGCCGTCCTGTACCGCTGATGGAACTGATCGCGCGCGCCGGTCTCTCGTCCATCGATCTATTCGGAAACGCCGACACGATGGTGACGGGCATCGGCGTGCACGCGCAGAAGATTCGCCGCAGCCAGATGTTCGTGGCCATCACGGGCACGCGCACGGACAGCCACATGATGATTGGGGAAGCGGTCGAGGCAGGCGCGAGTGTGATCGTGGTGGAGCGCGAGACCATGCCCTACCCGGGCGTGACAACCGTTCGCGTACCGAATACGCGGCTTGCCTTGGGCTTGCTTGCCCAGGCCTGGCATGGGCATCCGGCGCGTGGTTTTCCCGTGTGCGGCGTGACGGGAACCAACGGCAAGACGACGACCACCCACATGGTCACCGCGATCCTGCGTCAGGCAGGGATGCGCACGGGACTAGTCGGAACGCTGGGTGCCTTCTTCAATGGCAAGTCCGTTGACCTCGGCGCCACGACGCCGAGCCCGCTGGATCTGGCGCAGGTCTTCGAGGCCATGGAGCAGGAGCGTATAGACGCGGTGGCGATGGAGTGCAGCAGTCACGCCATCGACCAGTATCGCCTCGCGGGCATCCCGATCCGGGTCGGCGCATTGCTCGGCATCACGCAGGACCACCTCGATTACCATGGCACGTTTGAGAACTACGTCGCCTGCAAGAAGCGGCTCTTTAACGAGTACGTCCTCCCGACACCGGGCAGCGTTTCCTGCTTCAACGTTGACGATCCGGTGGGTCGAGACATGGTGGCGAGCTATACGGGTGACCAGATGAGCTTTGGTCGTGAGACCGAAGGAAACCCCGACGTTACCTGCGAGAATCTGGTGCTGGGGCCGAACGAAACGACCTTTACTCTGCGTATCCGTGATGAGCGCGCCCCGGTGGCTTCACGATTCATTGGCACATTCAACGTGTCGAACATGCTGGCCGCGGCGGCCTGCTCGTGGAACCTGGGGGTTTCGATCAACGGCATCGCGGAAGGTCTCGAGAAGTGCCCGCCCGTTGCGGGTCGCTTCGAGGTGATTGACGAAGGCCAGCCCTTCACCACGGTCGTCGATTACGCACACACGCCGGATGCGCTGGAGCGCGTCATGCGCACCGCCCGACGCCTGTGCACAGGCCGCCTGATTGTCGTTTTCGGATGTGGAGGCGATCGTGACCGGACGAAGAGACCGCTGATGGGGAAGGTGGCGGGCGAGCTTGGCGATTACGCGATCGTCACAAGCGACAACCCACGCACCGAGGACCCCGAGCAGATCGCCCGCATGGCGATGAAAGGCGTGCTGTCGACGCGCATGAAGTCCAACCAGTGCCACATGCTGCTGGATCGCCGCGAGGCCATCGAGCAGGCCCTCATGCTGGCAGGACCGGGAGATCTCGTACTGATCGCCGGCAAGGGTCATGAGGACTACCAGGAGATCGGAACCCGCCGGATTCCCTTCGATGACAGGGCCGTCGCCCGTGAGGCATTGGGCAAAATCGCAGCGCGTCAGGCTGCCAATCCCCCCACCTTCGATCCAACGCTGGAGCACGCGCGATGAACTTTACAATTGGCGAACTACTTCAGGCAACCGGAGGCCTGCTGCATCTGGGCCTCTGGAATACTCCCGCGGGCCGTGTGTGCACGGACACGCGTAACCTGCAACCGGGTGAGACGTTCCTTGCGCTGAGTGGAAAGAACTTCCGCGGCACCGATTTCATCCCTGAGGCCATTGCCCGGGGTGCGGCTGGCGTGATTGCCTGTTCGACGCTCCCCGCCGACTATCCTCGGGATCGCTTCTACATCGAAGTGCAGGACACGCAGGCCGCGCTTGGCGACATCGCCCGCGAGTGGCGTCGTGTCGTGAACCCGAAGGTGGTCGCAGTGTCCGGTTCGGCCGGCAAGACCACGACGAAGGAAATGACGGCTCACATCTGCCGCCCCTACTTGCAGACGCTGGCCAATGAGGGGAACCTCAACAACCTGATCGGTCTTCCGCTTACGCTGCTTCGTCTACAGGAGCACCACGAGCTGGCGATCATCGAAGTGGGTATGAACCAGCCGGGCGAGCTCACCCGCCTGACGGAACTCTGCATCCCGGACATCGCCATCATCACCAACGTGGGTAACGCCCACATCGGCAATTTCGGCTCACTCAAGGGCCTCATTGCGGGCGAGGGCGAGATCCTTCGCGCAATGAACGAGGAGGGCACGGCGATCATCAATGCCGACTGCCCGCACGCCTCCATGATGGCCGAGGCCATCGACCGCCCCAACCTGATCATCAGCTATGGTCAGCACGAGCGCGCGGACGTGCAGGCATTGAACGTCCGGCTCGTGCAGCCCTACGGCTACGAATTCGACCTGCGCTTCCTGGACGAGACACTCCCGGTGCGCCTGAATGTCTTCGGCCGCTATCAGGTCTACAACGCGCTCGCTGCCGCAGCGGCCGCGCTTCATGTAGGCATCGCGCCCGAGCAAATCGTCGCACGCCTTCAGGAGTTCGATCCGCCCCGGCTGCGCTCGCAGACCGAATGGATCGATGGCATCTTCATCATCGCCGACTGCTACAATGCGTCCCCCGATGCGACCATGACGGCACTCCGTTCGATGCTTGACGTGAGCGGACTCGACCGCCGGGTGGCGCTGCTTGGCGACATGCTGGAGCTTGGCGAGTTCACGGAGCAGTACCATCGTCAGGTGGGAGCCGTCGTTGCGGAAGCGAAGTTCGATCTGCTCTGCACCGTGGGCGAGCTCTCCCGCATCACCTCGGCGGAGGCCGAGAAGCGCGGTGTCGCTGTGGCTCACTTCAGCTCATCGACGGAGGCCGCCGAGTTCCTCAGTGGGGAGCTTCGCACCAACGACGGTCTCGTGGTGAAGGGCTCGCGTGGCGTGCGGCTCGAGGAGGCCCTGCGCACCTTCCGTGAGCTTCGTTCCTCAATCCAGCAGGGCGAGCAAATCAGGAAGGAAGTCGACGCGTGATTCCGTTCCTGCTGTCATTAGCCGAGGACGCCGCGGGGGCTTCGTTCCTGCGCGTCTTTGACTATATCACGGTGCGGGCTGGCTGCGCGCTCTCGCTGTCGTTCATCCTTTCGATCCTCCTTGGACCAAAGGTGATCGCCATGCTTGGCAAGATGCAGATGCGCCAGTTCATCCGGGACAGCAAGGGCGAGAACGCCATCAGCCTGGCAGAAATGCACGCCCACAAGGGGGGCGTGCCGACGATGGGCGGCATCCTGATGATCGCCAGCATCCTGATTTCGATCGGATTGCTCGGCGATTTCTCTCAGCCGGTGCTGTCCCTAGCGCTCTTTGGCATGCTGGGCTATGCGGCCATTGGCTTCGCAGACGATTACTTGAAGAAGGTGAAGAAGAATTCCGACGGCCTGAGTGCCCGAGGCAAGATCATCAGCCAAGTCGCCGTGGGAAGTATCTTCGCCGGTGTCTATATCTGGCTTTGCAGCGACCTGGTTACCTACAACGTCGCGGGCGAAAGCACCAAGGTGGCGAATGCGCTGGTGCTTCCGTTCGTGAAGGACGTGGTGCTCCCCATCGGAATGCTCTTCATCCCGTTCGCAATCCTGGTGCTGACGGCAACGAGTAATGCGGTGAACCTGACCGATGGCCTCGATGGGCTCGCGGCGGGTGTGACTCTCTCGGCTGCTCTGTGTTTCTCGGTTGTGGCCTACCTGATCGGTCGTATCGATGCATCAGAATACCTGATCATTCCCCACGTGCAGGGTGCGGGCGAGCTGGCGGTACTGCTGGCGGCACTCTGTGGCGCGTGCCTCGGTTTCCTCTGGTTCAACGCCCATCCTGCGCAGGTCTTCATGGGCGACACGGGTTCGATGATGTTGGGCGGCTTGCTCGGTTCTGTCGCGTTGCTCATCAAGCAGGAGGCGCTTCTCCTGATCGTCGGCGGAATCTTCGTCGCCGAGGCCCTGAGCGTCATCCTGCAGGTTGGTTCCTACAAGCTGCGCAAGAAGCGCATCTTCCGCATGGCTCCGCTGCACCACCACTTCGAGAAGGGTGGCGTTCCGGAGAGCAAGATCATCGCGCGGTTCTGGATCGTGTCGGCGCTTCTCGCGCTGGCCGGTCTGGTGACGCTCAAGTTCCGCTGAGAAAGGAGAAGCACAGACACCAATCGTTCGATTTTTTGCGGGTCCCGTTCAAGCACCGTTCCTGTTCCCGCTATCACCACCCAATCCACCCCGCTCGAAGGAGGCAGTTGAAATGAGCATGAATGAGGAGTTTCCCTACTCGCGCGTGTGCGTCTTCGGTGCCGCGCGCTCAGGAGTCGGAGCAATGAACCTGCTCCGCCACCACAACATCGAGGTGACGCTTGTCGACGAGCGCCCGGCGAAGGAGTTCCGTTCGCTGGTGCGCGCGCTCAAGCGCAAGCACGTCACCGCCCACTTCGGCCCCGTGAAGGCGGATGTGCTTCGTGGCTGTGAAGCCATCGTCGTCTCCCCTGGCATCAAGCTGGATCACCACCTGATCCAGCGCGCCCACGAGCAGGACATCCCGGTCATCTCCGAGGTGGAGCTCGCATCCTGGTTCGCCCAGGCCCCGATCATCGCCATCACCGGCACCAACGGCAAGACGACGACCACGACCCTCACCGGTCAGATGGTCTATGACGCGGGCATCAACGCGGTGGTTGCCGGCAATATCGGCCGCGCCTTCTCCGACGCGGTGGTGTCCTCCCAGGACGAAACCCGCAAGACGATGCTCGTGACGGAAGTCTCCAGCTTCCAGCTCGACTCCATCGAGAACTTCCGCCCGCACGTCGCGACGATCCTCAATATCACCCGTGACCACATGGACCGCTACCCCTCCATGCGCGAGTATATCGAGTCGAAGTTCCGCATCACCGAGAACCAGACCGACGAAGACTTCCTCGTGCTCAACGCCGACGATCCGATCGTCATGCGTGTGGCCGAGCAGTCCTGCGCCCAGATCCGCACCTTCTCCCTCGAGAAGGAAGTCGAGGAGGGTGCCTACCTCCAGAACGACCGCATCTATCTGAAGGAAGACGGCGAATCGATCTTCTTCTGCAACGTCGACGACATCCCGATTCCGGGCCTGCACAATGTGCAGAACACGCTGGCCAGCCTCGTGCTGTGCCGCTGCGTCGGCATCGAGATCGACAGCCTCCGCCGCACCATCCAGAAGTTCAAGGGCGTGGAGCACCGCATCGAGTTCGTGGCCTCCAGCCCCGACAACGTGCGCTACTACAACGACTCCAAGGCCACCAACGTGGACTCGCTCGAGAAGGCTCTCCTCAGCTTCAACAAGCCGGTGATCCTGGTGGCTGGCGGCAAGGACAAGCAGTCGGCCTACGACCGCCTGAACTCGCTGGTGCGTGAGCGTGTGAAGGGTCTCGTGCTCATCGGTGAGGCGGCTCCGCTCATCCGCAAGGCCTGGGGCCAGCTCGTCGAAACCCGCGACGCCGGATCGATGGAAGAGGCCGTTCGCATCGCGAGCAGCATGAGCCAGCCGGGCGACATCGTGCTGCTCTCTCCTGCCTGCGCCAGCTTCGACATGTTCAAGGACTTCGAGGACCGCGGTCGGGTCTTCAAGCGTACCGTTCGCGACTTCCTCGGGATCTGACGATGGACACCTCCCTGCAAAGACTCGGTCGTAGCTTCGACAACCCCGCCGCGCTGCTTCTGCTGATCGTGGCCGTGCTCCTTTCGCTCGGCCTCATCACGCTCTACAGCGCCAGCGGGGCCCGTGCGGGCCTGGAGAATATCCGGGTCACCGCCCGCGCCGAGAATCGTGCAGAGGAGGACTATCGTTTTCACCATTCCTCCAGCTATCTCCAGAAACAGGTGATGTGGGCGGGACTTGGGCTAGTGGCGGCGATCGCCCTGTCCATGATCCCGCTCGAGCTTCTCGAGCGGCACTCCCGCCTCATCATCGGCATCACCTTTTTTGTCCTGTTGCTCGTGCTCGTTACGCCACTAGGCGTGGAATCGAAAGGGGCACGACGATGGATGCGGCTTGGCCCGCTGACCATCCAGCCATCCGAGTTCGCCAAGATCGGGCTCGTCGTCTTCATGGCTGCCCACCTCGCGCAAAAGCGTGAGGAAATTCGCAAGCTCAAGAGCGGCTTCCTCCCGCTCCTCGGCATCATGTTCGTCTTTTGCGTCCTCATCATTCTCGAGCGCGACCTTGGGACGATCATGCTGATGGGTACCGTGGTGACGGCGATGTGGTGCCTCGCTCAGGTCAAGTTCCGCCATCTTGCCACCATCGTGTTGCTCGCGCTTCCCGTGGTCGCGGTGCTGATCCTCAAGGAAAGCTATCGCATCAATCGCGTGCTGGCCTTCCTCTATCCGGACAAGTACGCGCTGACGATCGGCCTCCAGCTCAACCAGTCACTCATCGCAGTAGGCTCAGGCGGCATCCTTGGCCCGGGCTTCGGCTTCGGACTGCAAAAGTATCACTTCCTTCCCGAGTCCCACACCGACTTCGTCTTCGCGATCGTGTGCGAGGAGTTGGGGCTGATCGGCGCCATCGGCATCGTCGTGCTCTTCCTCGCGTTCATCGTGCAGGGACTCCGGATTTCTTATCTTGCGCCCGACTACTTCTCGGGGCTGCTCGCTGCCGGCCTCACGCTGATCGTCGGCTGCGCGGCATTCATCAATTTCTGCGTGGTGCTCGGCATGGCACCCACCAAGGGACTTCCCCTCCCGCTCTTCTCCTACGGTGGATCGTCCATCGTCGCGAGCCTCTGCTGCATTGGCCTGCTGGTCAACATCGCCAACGTGGCGATGCGTGCGCGAGGCAGCAAGGAGGCCTTCTAACGTGTCATCGCGTCCGTTCGTCATCGTCGCTGGCGGCACCGGGGGGCACATCCTCCCGGGCATCCGAATTGGTGAGGCTCTCGCCGCGCGCCACCTCTCAGTCGAGTACATCTCCGGCCCGCGCCCGATCGAACGCGACGTCTACCGCGGCGAGGGCGTGACTCCGCTGGTGATCTCCACCGGGGGATACCGCGGCGTGGGGCGACAGATCGTGCAATGCGCCGAGTTCCTTTTCGACATGGGACGTATCGGTGTCCGCTTCCTCGGCAGTCGTCCGGTCGGCGTGCTCGCAATGGGCGGAGCCGCCTCATTCCCCGTGCTTGCCGCAGCGGTGCTCCTTGGTGTGCCCATCTTCCTTCACGAATCGAATCGGATCCCAGGCCGTGTGATCCGCCTGTTCCAGCGCTTCGCCCGCCGCGTCTATCTCGGTCTTGGCGGACTCGATGGCGCAAACGTCGAGGTCGTCGGAACGCCGACCCGCCTGCCCAAGCAGTCCGGCACGGCGCGCGATATCGTGCTTTGCGTGGGTGGAAGCCAGGGGAGCGCTCGCCTGAACGAGCTTTTCCTCGCTGCCGTCGAGCCGCTGGTCAGCGTATTTCCCAATCATCGCTTTGTGCTGATCGCGGGTCCGTCCTCGGATTCGTTTCGGTCCGAGGCGATCGAGATCCGCGGCTACGAGCCCAAGCTGGCCGACCTGCTCGCCTCCACGGAGTTGATCGTGTCGCGCGCCGGGGCTGGTGCCCTCGCGGATGTCGCCAACTTCCGCCTCCCCGCCATCCTGGTGCCCTACCCCTTCGCGAAGGACGATCACCAGCGCGCCAACGCGCACACGCTGGCGGACAAGGGCGCCGCCATCTGTCAGGACGAAGCGTCCCTCACGGCGGAATCGCTGCGTGCCCAGATCAAGCGTCTTCTCTCTTCGGAGGAGGAGCGGCGCGCACTTCGCAACGCACTCGCCCCCTTCGATTCCACCCATTCCGCTGACACCATTGCCGACTCGATCCTGAAGGCGACCGCCCCCGAGTCGGGACGCCGCCAGATCACCCAAGGAACCCACTCGTGACCGCCACCGCCGCCTCCGTTGAAGTCAAATCAGCCCATCTGGTGGGCATCTGCGGATCCGGAATGAAGGCACTGGCCCAGGCGCTCCTCGCCATCGGCGTCGAGGTCAGCGGCTCGGACAGTGACGGCGAGAAGGCCGAAGCACTCCGGAAGAAGGGCGCCACTGTCTATACAGGCCACGCGGCGGAGAACCTCGCCAATCCCGACGTGCTTGTCTACTCGACGGCCATCAGCGAGGCGAATCCCGAAATCCGCTCTGCCCGCGAGCGTGGAATCCCACTCTGGCATCGCAGCCAAATGCTGGCATGGTTCCTGGCGCGCTACGAGAGCGTGCTCATCGCCGGTACCCACGGCAAGACGACGACGACGACGCTGGTAACGCTGCTGCTGCAAGCCTCGGGAATGAACCCATGGTCCTTTGTGGGTGGCCATGTGCCCGAGTTCCATGGCAACTCCCTCATCGGTGGCGACCGACTGGCCGTGGCGGAAGCCGATGAGAGTGACGGCTCCTTTCTTGGGCTGCCGCGCCAACACGCCATCATTACCAACATCGAGGACGAGCACCTCAACTACTGGCAAACCTCTGAACGGATGTTCGCCGGGTTCGAGGAATTCGCCCGCGCCATCCCGGCGGAGGGGCATCTGGTATGCTCCGCCGACGACCCCGGCGTGGCGCGTCTGGTCCAACGCCTCACCCAGCCCGTGACGCTGTATAGCACGAAGGGTAACGAGCACGCCCGCTGGCAGGCGCGTGAGATCGAGCTGCGCGGCAGTTCCAGCGCCTTCGATCTATACGACCGCGGAACGCGCCTTGGGCGCGTCGAGCTAGGCATTCCCGGGATCCACAATGTGGCGAATGCCACCGGCTCGCTCGCGCTGGCGCTGCAACTTGGCGCGGACTTCTCGCGCGTCCAGGGCGCCCTGGCGAACTTTCACGGTGTCGACCGACGCTTCACCAAGAAGGACGCCTTGAACGGCTGCCTGGTCATCGACGACTACGGCCACCACCCCACGGAAATGCGTGTCACGGTGGAGGCAGCACGTCGCCTGGCTGACGAGCGCGGTGGTCGGTTGCTATGTGTAATCCAACCCCATCGATACAGCCGCACGTCTTCATTCTTTGGGGACTTCGGCAGGGCGCTAAAGGGCGCCGATGAGATCTTCGTCATGGAGATCTACGCGGCGGGAGAAGAACCCATCGACGGCGTAAACGGTCAATACCTGGCCCAATTGATCGGCACCCAAAATACTGTGCCTACACAATTTAACAACGACTTTGAGGCGCTAAAAAAATCTCTTCTGAAGTCCACAAATCATCGTGACATTGTTCTGCTACTAGGGGCAGGTTCGATCACCAAGCTGGTCACCCTCCTGACCACTCCCGCTGGCTAATGTTCCCGTGGATGGAGGTAGCAAACGATGGGTCGATGGGATGCTTTTTCACCGATCCTGAATCTCCGGATTCCTGGTCTCCGCATTCAGCGGGACTATGACCTGACGAACCGCACATCGATGCGGATGCAGGCACGCGCGGCGCTCTTCGCGACGGTGGAGACACCGTATGCCCTCCAACTCCTCATGGAAAAGATCCGCCAGGCGGAGGTCCCCGCGTTCCTTCTTGGCGGAGGCGCCAACACCCTTTTCGCAACGAGCTACTTCGAAGGCGTGGTCTTCACCCTGGGCCGCGGCTTCGCCAACACGTCGTACCTTGGCGGGAACTTTTTCCGCGCGGGCGCGGCGACCAAACTGCCGTCCCTCATCAAGAGTGCGCGCGACTGCAATCTGATGGGACTCGAGTTCCTGACGATGGTTCCCGGCACCGTGGGTGGCGCCCTCGCTGGCAATGCGGGCGCGGGTAACTGGGGACTCTGCGACTTCGTCGAGCGTGTGTTTCTCATGACGCGCAATGGCTTCATCGCCTGTGTGGAGCGAAACCAGTTCCGCTACTCCTATCGTCATTCCGACCTGCGCGAGGCGGTCATCCTGGAGGCGGACTTCCGTCTGGAGCCCTTCAATCGATTCGAATTCGAGCGCCGCAAGCAGGAGTTCGCCGACAAGAAGAAGAACCAGCCCTACAACCTGCCGTCGTGCGGTTGCATCTTCAAGAATCCGAAGGTGGAAAAGGGGCCGCCGCTTTACGCCGGCAAGCTGATTGAGGAAAGCGAACTCAAGGGCTACGCGATCAACTCCGCCGAAGTGAACAAGGGCCACGCAAACTTCATGGTGAACATGGGGCACTCCACCGGCGAGGACTTCCTGGCGCTGATTGCCTTCGTGCAGGACCGCGTCCATGAGCGCTTCTCCGTGGAGCTTGAGCTCGAAGTGCAGGTGGTCGGAGGCCCGATGAACAGCGTGGTGCTCGCATGAGCCAGGAATCGATTTCGAAGATAACCGCGACGTCGAAGGGTCGGGTCGCGAAGAAGCTCTCTCACCGCCAGCCGCTCCCCCGCCGGTGGGACAAGAAGCTCTCGCACCTGATCGACGTGGCAGCGCGTCCATTGGTCCGCGCCAGTGTCTATCTGTCTATTCTCGCGCTCTGCGGAGTCTTCGTCAGTCATCTATACAGCAGCGATCGCTTCCGACTGGAGTCGATCCGCGTTCATGGTGTCGAGCGTCTGACCGAAGAGCAGGTGGCCGCCGTTCTCCTGCAGGAAGGTGGCATCGATCCGGGCATCAGCATGTTCTCCTATTCCGCGGGGCACGCAGCGGAGGCCATCGAGCGCCTCCCCGCGATTCGCGAAGTGCGCGCCACCAAGGTTTGGCCGCGTGCGCTGGAGCTGGAGATCAGCGAGCGCCGGGCAACAGCCCTCTACGTGTCGGGCAACGGTACCTATGTGGTTGACGAGACGGGGCTGCTCTTTGCGCAGGCCACCGCGGAGGACCTTCGGAGCCTGGAAGGGCCCGTCATCGGGGGCTGGGACAGCCTTCACCTCGAACGCGGATCGCGCATCCCTGAAAAAGACTTCGAGCAGCTCATCAGCGAGCTTGACGTGGTGCGAAAGGCGAGCGCGTCCTTGTATAGAAATCTATCCGAAGCACGGTGGCAACCGGAGGAAGGCCTGACACTGGTGCTGGCGGATGGAGCGATGATCAAGCAGGGATTCCTTCCCATGAGTCAGGCCGGCCCGATCATCGAGACGATCCTGGCAGATGGCAACCGCCCGGGCCAGGTCCTCGACTATGTCAGGCTCACCCGGGAACGGTCCGTGGCGGTGGCATGGCGCCCGGCTCCCATGGGGTCGGACCTATTGATGGCAGAGAAAAACTGAGCGACGAAAGGACGAGCGGCGATGGCGATCACAGAGATTATGGAACGGCTCAAGCTGGCGACGGGCGTCCCCGTCGAGGCAGGCCCGCTTCCCGCGGGCCGGTCGATTACCAGCCGCTTCCGGCTGCCAACCCGCAAGGTCGTCTTTACCGGTCTGGATATCGGCACGACCAAGATCTGCGCGATCATCGGCGAGATCGATCCCTCCGGCAACGTGACGATCCTCGGTCTGGCGTCGCAGCCCTCTCAGGGCCTCCGCCGTGGCATCGTCATCAATCTTGAGGAAACCGTAGAGTCCATCCGCGTCGCCATCCGCAAGGCCGAAAACATGGCCCAGGTCTCCGTCCGCGATGTGTTCGTCGGCATCGCCGGCGGCCACATCGAGTGCCAGACCGTCTCCGCCACCGTTGAGGTCGCCAATCCCGAACGAGGCATCACGCGCATGGACGTCCGCCGCGCCATCGAGGCCGCGGTCGAGGGCAAGGTCCCCATGGAGCGCGAAGTCCTCCATCAGATTCCCCAGCAGTTCACCATCGACGACGGCGCGATCCTCGACCCGGTCGGCTTCTCCTCCCGCCGCCTCAGCGTCGAGGTCATGCTGGTCACCGCCGCGGTCACCTCGGCACAGAACATCATCCGCGCCGTTTCCCAGGCGCGCTTCCGCGTCTCCGGCATCTATCTCGAACCACTCGCCAGTTCCCTCGCCATCCTCACTGAGGAGCAGAAGGAACTGGGCGTCGTCATGATCGACATCGGCGGCGGCACCAGCGACATCGCCATCTACGTCAACGGATCGGTCCGCTACACCGGCGTGGTCCCCCACGGCGGCGACGCCATCACCGAGGACATCTCCAAGGTCCTGAAGATCAACCGCTTCGACGCGGAGAACCTCAAGAAGCGACACGGACACTGCATCCCCTCCGCCATCGATCCACGGGAAACGATCCAGGTCCCCGGCGTATTGGGCGAAAAGCCTACCGTCATCAAGCGCGAGCTTGTCGCCCAAGTCATCGAAGCCCGCATGGGCGAGATGCTGGAGATGGTCAAGCGCCGCATCGAGAAGCTCCCCTTCTACGAGCAGGTCTACGGCGGCATCGTGTTCACCGGCGGCACCTCGCTCCAGCAGGGCATCTGCGAGCTGGGCCAGCGGATCTTCGACCGTCCCTGCTGCCACGGCGTACCCACGGGTCTGTCGGGCACGGCGAGCCTCGCCTCCTCCAGCCCCATCTACTCCACGGGCGTCGGGCTTGTGCTCTACGGCCTCGAACACGAGCGCGAGCAGGCCTTCCTCGACGGCAACGCCTTCGGGAAGATCGTGACGCGCCTCAAGAGCTTCATCGACTGGTACGGCTGAGCCTCAGACTTCAGGATTCAGCGGCAACCTGATGCCGAACGCGATCCAGTCGCCGGGCAACAGGCGGGCGTAGGCACGCCCGCCGTGTGCCTCAGCAATGGACCGCACGATGTGGAGCCCGAGTCCCGAGCCCTCGATGCCACGGGCCGAGGACCGGCGTGTATAGCGCTCGAAGATCCCCGCCAAGGCTGATTCCTCCAGCGTGCAGCCGCTGTTCGTCACCTCGATCTCCACACCGGGCGCTCCGGTGCTTGCCTTGAGACGAACCACAACGGCGCCACCCTGCGGCGTGTACTTCGCTGCGTTGCTCATGAGGTTCGCGACCGCGCGGCACAGGAGCGGCTCATCGGCCTGAAAGCCCTCTGGCGGACTGTCGAGTTCCACCTTGAGCGACAGGCCCTTGCGGCGGAACTCCGGCCCCATGACGGTCACCAACTCCTCGATCGTGTCGCGCGGGTCCACCGGGAGGAGGAGCGTGTCCAGCTTCCCTTCCTCCAGCCGCGTGTTCGTCAGGTAGTTGTCGAGCATCGCCAGGATGCGCTGGCAATTCGTGACGACGTACTCGGCGCATTCGCCCGCGCGGGGGCTGACGCTGCCGTCGGGCTGCACGATGAGGCGCGCGAAACCGAGCACGCTCGAAAGCGGCACCTTGATGTCGTGACTCAGCATGGAAACCAGGTCGCGCCGGAGCCGGTCCGCCTCCTGCCGGGCGAACACCTTCTCGATGCTGCCGCGAAGGAAATCGAACTCGAAGGGCTTGGTGATGTAGTCGGCCACGCGCTGGTGAAGGGCCTCGATGGCGGACTCAGTGGAGGCGTGTCCCGTGATGACGATCAGCGCCGTGTTGGGACAATGCGAGGCGACATGGTGCATGATGTCGAAACCGTCGATGGTGTCCATGCGCAGGTCGGTGATGACCAGATCGAAGGGAGTTTCCCGAATCTTCGCCAGCCCATCAGGTCCGCTCGTCGCCGCCTCGACATTGTACCCGACCCCGCGAAGCAGGGCCGCAAGGCTCATTGCCAGACGGGCCTCGTCGTCCACCACCAGGATTCGGCGATCAGAACTGGAACTTGGTGCTTCCTGGGACATTTTTCCGGCGCTCCACGATCGAGGATGAACTTCGTCCGCTGCATCCACCCACGACTGCGACCTGTTGGCAAAAGATGGTCAAGGCCCATCGGACTCGCGCTCCACGGATTCAGGGAAACCAAGGGGAAAAGCAAAGCCCATCCGCAGATGACGCAGATAGGATGAAATCCGACCCCGAAAGGCGTCGCATCGGCGCGATGAAAACGAAAAGCCTGACCACCGATTACGCAGATTTCGCAGATTCTCGGGACAAGGCTGGTAACACAGGGCACGATCCCTCCATCAAGTTGATGCCGTCCATTGCGTCCATACATCAAGGCCCCAACGGCGCCCCCTGCCCGCGACCGGTTGAGCCGTATGTCCCGGCAGGGACAACTGATAGTAGCCAGCCAATTCATTGGCTGGAGGCGATCAAAGAGGAACCTCGTGCCGGATGGCACGATTGGGGGCTTGGTCCGCCAAAACATCCCTGAGGGATGACGGCCCATAGCCGGTGGTTGAGGCCGCAGAGGCCGACACCACCGGTCCGCCGATGACAGGAACCGACCCTGAAAGGTGTCGCATCGGCGCTGAAAGGCCGGGTTGTGGGACAAGGCCGAACCAGAAAAAAAGATTCACCACAGAGGCACGGAGAAAAACGCACAGAGAGGCCAGGATCGACGCAACTCCCTGCCGACTTTCCCCGGTGTCTACCATGTATTCTCGGCGGTCGTGCAAGGCCTGAAAGGCCGACAGAGCCAAGCCCGGTCTGACCGAGCAACGCGAGGGAGGGCCGGGTTGAAGGGCAAGGCGACCGCGGTCTGACAGACCGCCGCTCGGTTCTGTCACGCGAGGCCCATGAAATGGACCTGCGACGCTATCCATTCGACCGAGGAGAACACCCGATGGCCCCTCCCGCAGGCGCCCGGTTGAGCCGTATGTCCCGGCAGGGACAACTGATGGTAGCCAGCCAATTCATTGGCTGGAGGCGATCAAAGTAGAACCTCGTGCCGGATGGCACGATTGAGGGCTTGGTCGGCCAAAACATCCCGGAGGGATGACAGCCCATAGCCGGTGCGTTGAGGCCGCAAAGGCCGACACCACCGGACCGCCGATGACAGGGAACCGACCCTGAAAGGTGTCGCATCGGCGCGATGAAGACGAAAAGCCCGACCGCCGATTACGCAGATTTCGCAGATTCTCGGGACAGGGCTGGTGCACGGGTCATGGGGGCGCGGTGGAATGGTTGCGGGTCCAATGGCGCGCATCGCATCGCCTTGACCACGGTTCCGGCGCGGCGAAAGGATGTTGCCGTTCGGGTGACACATCACAGCGGGGGGGAGCGTGATGAGGGGAACGGGGGACATCGCGGTGGTCATCGGGGGCTGCGCGGAACAGCGAGCGGCGCAGTTCATCTTTCGTCCGGAAGAGACCAACGAAGTCATTGAGTTCATGGTACCTCTCTACCCGGAGGAGCTCCCATGACTCATCTTCGGCACATGATCTATCTGGCTTCCTTGCTTGCGGTATCGTTCTGGTGGATTTCCCCAGCACCTGCCCAAGAACCTGTCTCCGTCGACGACAAGATTGAGAAGGCAATCTCTGTCTCGGCAATTACGTTAGAGTTTATCGCCGTCGATATGGTGGGTAACGGTGGAGTGGATTGGCCTTCATTCAATACGATCGGTGAGCCTTTGACCCGTTTCGAGTATCGGGCGTCTTCCGGGGCCATCGAGTACTGGACTACTAGGGGAGATGGGTCATTTCCAGGCTCCTACTCGAACGGTTCGTCATTCTACTTTCCTGGGACGGAAATCGGAGAGGCAGTATTGATCGAGGTGACGTCGGATCGGTTTCCCGCGGGAGTGACGTCGGTGATCACCTACAACGTGACAGGCCTGGGAACTCTCTCGGGCGATAAGCTCATCGGTTCAACGGACCCGCCCTACTGGAACACCATCCCTGTCGAGGGGAGTTGGATCACCAGTGGAGAGGCCAATGCGGGATACAGCGGGCTAACAATCACTCCGGTATTTTGTGATTTTTACACGACCCCTAGCATTGCCGTGCCGCCCAGGTCAAACGCTGCGATGATCGCGATGCGAGATGGCGAGGCAACCTTGCGCGGCTCGAGTCGAGAGACCGGCGCTACGTGGAGCGGCACGTTTCCAGCAGATAATTCAACGCGGGTTACCAGCTACAATTTGTATTGGGGTCCTAGTGGTAGTTCGACGTCTCGGGATGTCTATTTAGGTACTATTCTGCCGAGTGGCATCATTGACTTTGATTTGGAATTAAATTGGCTCTCTACCTACCCGTTCAGGGCAGGAAGCATTTCGATTCCAATTCCGGATGACACTGGTGTCTTCGTTGACCTACCCATGGCCGGTGGACCCAATTCGGTGAAGCTGCTCCGAGGCATTGAGACGGGGCGGTATGATGAATTGTTGGCGGTTCCAGCTCCGAATCTACTCCTTTATGCCGCGACAAAGTCCCTTGAGGAGCAAGCGATCTTGGCTTCCCATCTCTTCCCCCTATGCGACGCCGATGGCAATGGCCGCATCGATAAGGGAGACATCGCACTTCTGGCAGCACGGATTCCCACGGGGATGGTGATTTACTGAGGCCCGGGCACGACCTCCCGCCACTGCGGAGGGTGGCGCGCCCAGAAGGGGCCGGGCGGCTCGTACTGCTTCAAGACTCGCGCGCAGGATGCACGCGGTACCTTCTTCTGGCAGCACGGATTCCCACGGGGATGGTGATTTACTGAGGCCCGGGCACGACCTCCCGCCACCGCGGAGGGTGGCGCGCCCGGAAGGGGTCGGGCGGCTCGTCCCGGTTGAAGACTCGCGCGCAGGATGCTCGCGCTCCTTTTGTGCGCGGCGCCGCAATCCCTTGACAGGCCCGGGGCGCTGCCTGCACGCTCCCGACCGCTTCGTACACGGTGCTTCGCCTTCTCCAGCGGGTTTCTGTGTCGAAAGCCTTTGAAAGACGACAGGAGAAAAAATGTCGATCACAGCAGAACGCAAGCAGCAGGTCATCGCGGAGTACAAGACGCACGAGGGCGACACGGGTTCGGTGGACGTTCAGGTGGCGGTCATCACCGATCGCATCAACAACCTTTCGGCGCACTTCGAGACCCACAAGAAGGACCACCACGGTCGTCGTGGTCTTCTGGTCCTCGTCGGTCAGCGCAAGCGCCTCCTCGACTACCTGAAGAAGACGGACATCGAGCGCTACCGCACGCTGATCGGTCGCCTCGGGCTCCGCAAGTAATCAGGGTGAATCGTGCCGATCAGAGACCACAGGATCAGCAACAACGCACATTGCCAAGGTTTCGTCGGTAAAGAATCGGCGCAGGGGGGTCACCACCCTGCGCCGGTTTGTTTTTAGCTGTTGGTGACGACTCGCGAAGCCCGCGACCGGGATTTGCATACCCGCTCAAAGTGATGAATCGTTGAGCGCGAATGGAAATTCCGAGCCGGGTTCCGCCGAGTGAATCCGGGAGCCAGATGCCCCACGGGGCAGGCCCCGCAACCCTCGACTTCCACTTTCTCTTTCCCGTATTGGAGCCCGTAGAACATGAGTGAATTCAAGCAACAGTCCATCAATGGGCTGAACTTCACCGAACACGTCATCGAAATCCCCTTTGGCGAAAACCGCACCCTCGAACTGCGCACTGGCAAGCTGGCCAAGCAGTCCGCCGGTGCCGTCCTGGCCCGCTGCGGCGACACCGTCGCCCTCGTGGCCGTCGTTGTGGCCGACAAGCGCACCGACAAGGACTTCTTCCCCCTGATGGTCGACTACCGCGAGAAGTTCTACGCGGGCGGCCGTATCCCCGGCGGCTTCTTCAAGCGCGAGGCCCGTCCCTCCGACGGCGAAACCCTCCGCGCCCGCCTCATCGACCGCACGATCCGCCCGATGTTCGCCGAGGGCTTCCTCAACGAAGTCCAGGTCTACGTCACGATCCTTTCGACCGATAAGCAGAACCCCGCCGAGCTGGTCGCGATGGCCGGTGCCAGCGCCGCCCTGCACATCTCGCAGGTGCCCCTCGTCAAGCCCATCGCCGGTAGCCGCATCGGCTGCATCGAAGGCAAGCTGGTGGTCAACCCGACCGCCGACGAGACCGCCAAGAGCACGCTCGACCTGGTCGTTGCCGGCCACAGCGACGGCATCAACATGGTGGAATGCGGCGCCCAGGAAGTCTCCGAGGACCTCATGGTCGAGGCCTTGGAGCTCGCCCACGCCAACATCAAGACCATCTGCCGCGGCATCGAGGCCTTCCGCAAGGCCTGCGGCAAGCCCAAGATGAGCTACGAAGTTCCCGCCAAGAACCCGGAAATCCTCAAGGAAGTGGCCAAGCTCATGGGCCCCCACATCCTTGAAATCCAGGCCACGCTCGACAAGTCCGGCCGCGACGCCCGCGTCAAGAAGGCCGTCGACGAGGTCAGCGCCCAGCTCATCGAGAAGTTCCCCGAATCGGAAGGCGAGATCGCCGATGCCGTTTACCTGATCGACGAGAAGGCCATGCGCCGCCGCGTCGTGAAGGAAGGCATCCGCGCCGACGGCCGCCGCACCACGGAAGTCCGTCCCATCTGGACCGAGACCGACGTCCTCCCCCGCGTGCACGGCTCCGCCGTCTTCACCCGCGGCCAGACCCAGGCCCTCTCCGTGGTTACCCTCGGCAGCGTCGACGACAAGCAGCTCATCGACGACATGACGGGCGTGACCTTCAAGCGCTTCCTGCTGCACTACAACTTCCCGTCCTTCTCGGTCGGTGAAGTCCGTCCGCCCCGCGGACCGGGCCGCCGCGAGATCGGCCACGGCGCCCTCGCCGAGCGCGCCATCTTCTCGGCCCTCCCCCCCGAGACCGAGTTCCCCTACACGATCCGCGCCGTCGTCGAGATCCTTGAGTCCAACGGTTCCTCCTCCATGGCGACCGTGTGCTCCACCTCGATGGCCCTCATGGACGCCGGCGTCCCGATCAAGTCCCCCGTCGCGGGCGTCGCGATGGGCCTCATCACCGACGACGAAGGCAACCTGGCCATCCTTACCGACATCCAGGGCATCGAAGACCACGTCGGCGACATGGACTTCAAGGTGACCGGCACGGACAAGGGCATCACCGCCCTCCAGATGGACATCAAGATCGAAGGCATCACGCGCGAAGTCCTAGCCCACGCCCTCGAGCAGGCCCGCGAAGCCCGCCTCTATATCCTCGGCAAGATGGCTGAGTCCATCACCACCACCCGCGCCGAGATGAAGCCCCACACCCCGCGCATCACCACCGTCATGGTTCCGCAGGAGAAGATCCGCGAAGTCATCGGCAGCGGCGGCAAGGTCATCCGCGACATCGTCGAGAAGTCCGGCGCCAAGGTGGACATCGAGGACAGCGGCGCCTGCTACGTCATGGCTGAGGACGCTGCGGCGGCCCAGAAGGCCATCGACATGATCCGCGCCATCATCCGCGAGATCGAGCCGGGCGAGATCATCACCGGCAAGGTCATCCGCGTCATCGAGTCCGGCGCCATCGTCGACCTCGGCGGCGGCAAGGACGGCATGTGCCACATCAGCGAGCTTGAGCACCGCCGCGTGGCAGCCGTGACCGACGTCGTCAACGAAGGCGACATGGTCACCGTCAAGGTGCTGGACGTCGACAAGGAGCGCGGCCGCGTGAAGCTGAGCCGCAAGGCCCTCATCCCCCGCGAAGACGGCACCCTTGAGGAAGACCGTCCCCGTGGTGGCGACCGCGGCGATCGTGGAGATCGCGGCGGCCGTGGCGGAGACCGTGGTGGCTATCGCGGCGACCGCGGCGGAGATCGTGGGGACCGTGGCGACCGTGGAGATCGCGGCGGTGACCGTGGCGGAGACCGCTCCTCTTCTCCCGCCCCGCAGGCCTCCCCCGCTCCCGCTCCCGCTTCCGAAGGCACCGGCGACGCCGAAAGCCGTCGTCCCCGTCGCCCGCGCCCGCCCCGTGGCAACCGCGAAGACGAGTCCTGAGACCTGAAGTAACCCAGCCATCCCCCCTCCCCCGGCGCCTCGGCTCCGGGGGAGTTTTCATACCCCGCCCATTGGAAGCCCCTTTCCCGTTGCAGGGATCGGCGGCGCTCCTTCAAATATCCCTCAGCGTTATCCCCCCAGTGCATCGCCGGAGTCCCCATGTCGCGCCCCACCATCAAGAGACTTCTCCTCATCAATCCCCCCACGGGCCTCTATCGGCGCGATGACCGGTGCCAGTGCACCGTCGAGGACCAGACCGTTCAGGTCGTCTTCCCGCCCATGGATCTGGCCCTTTCCGCCGCGTGCGCGGAGCGGGTCGGTGTGGAGTGCCGCATCGAGGACTACCCCGCAGTCCGCCGCGGCTGGGACCACTTCCTCGCAGACCTGGATGAGTTCAAGCCCGACGCGCTTGTGCTGAACTCCACCACGGCGACCCTCGCCGGTGACCTGGAAACGTGCCGTCTTGCCAAGGAAAAGTTCCCCACCATCCTGACGATGGCCAAGGGCGAGACCCTCGTGGTGAACGCCATCACGGTGCTGCGCGACCACCCGGAACTCGACATCGTGCTCCCGAACGAAGGCGAGCTGTCCGTCGCGGAAATGGCCAGCGGCGTTGCCCTGTGCGACATCAAGGGTCTTCACTTCCGCGGCGAGGTGCTGGAGTCCTTCGGCGAGCCCGCCGCGCCCACGCTGGCCGAGCCCATGGGCAAGGCCCAGGTCGCCAAGTCCAAGGTCCGCCAGGTCGCCGAGGACCGTGTCGCCGTGCTGGAGCCCGAACAGGGTCTCGCCGGACGCGTGTTCTTCACGGGCAAGCGCGAGCTGAACCAGGACCTTGACGCGCTGCCACTCCCCGCGCGCCATCTGCTGAAAAACCACGTCTATATTTCGCCGGAAACCGGCAACCCCATCGCCGTGGTCCACGGCAACCGCGGCTGCCCGTCCAAGTGCGTCTTCTGCCCCGCCGGCACGCTGACCGACTTCACGGTCCGTTACCGGAGCATCGACAGCATCATCCGCGAACTGCGCGACTGCGTGGAGACCCACGGCGTGCGCGAGTTCCTCTTCCACGGCGACACATTCACCATCAACAAGAAGTGGCTGCTCGAGCTGTGCGCCCGCATTCGCTCCGAGAAGCTGGATGTGCGCTGGGGCTGCAACTCGCGCGTCGACACCATGGACGACGAACGCGCCCAGGCGATGAAGTCGGCCGGCTGCTGGGTCGTTGCCTTCGGCATCGAGACCGGCGACGACGAGATGCTGAAGCACATGAAGAAGAACGCCACCACGGCCCAGGCGCGCGACGCGGTTGCCTGCGTGAAGCGCAACGGCCTGCGCGTCCACACGTTCTTCGTGATCGGCCTCCCCTGGGAAACCGAGGAGACGCTGGAACGCACATGGAAGTTCATCCAGGACCTGGACCCGGACTTCTTCGACTTCAACATCGCGACACCGCTCCCCGGTACGGAACTGCACGGCATCGCGCTGGAGAACAACCTGTTCGAGCAGAAGTACGACCCGGCCCGCACCGGCTACGCCAGCGGATCGACGCGCACGCTGAGCGGGCTCGACTCGGAGTTCCTCCAGAAATGGCGGCGCGAACACCTGCTGAAGCTGTACCTGCGCCCCCGCTACATCGCCCGAATGCTCACCCGCGCCGGCGGCGCCAAGCAGACGATGCAATACGTCAAGGCAGGAACCAAGCGCCTGCGCCAACTGCTCAGCACCAGCGGCAGCGCCGCGGGGTGAGGGGGAAACCCTGACAACTAATGCCCTTTGAAATCTCCGGCGAGGAACTGAAGCGTCGCATCGACAAAGTCACGATGCTGAATGCCACGGTGCGGAAGCTCCGTCAGGCGGCGCTGGAGGCCTACGAGCGGGGCGAGATCGCCTGGAAGCCGCAGCAGGACATCCGCACCGACACGCCCCACTGGCGTCGTGTCGCCGCCGAGCGGGGAATCGAGTTGAAGGAGTGAGGTCGCGCGCCAATGCGCGATGCGAGGCCTGCGGAGGGAAGGCAGAGGAGCGCTCCGAGAGAGCCTGATCATCGAGGCACCGGGGAGAGGATGAAAGAATGCAGTCAGGTGAGAATAGCAACCACCCCTCTCCGGCGTCATCTCATCGCATTGTTTTCTCCGCGACTCCCTGATAATGGTTCAATTCCGTCGAGTTGTCCCCCCCTGGTAGCAACAAGACGGGGCCGCGGGATGTTTCCATCCTACGGCCCCGATGAACGCCTCTGCTCGGTGATCTCAGTCTTCGAACTGATTCCAGGCAGGAACTTCGGCGCTTGCATCACCAGCGTACCAGTCGCTGAAACCGGAAACCGGGCCGATGACGAGCGTGTTGCTGGTCGGCGTGACCAAGTAGGTGTTTTGTAGCAGGCCGCCCTCGAACTGATAGACGCTATCCAGATCGCCGACAAGACTGGCGGCGCTGGCCGGATCGTAGTTCCACGTGATGGTGGCGGTCCTCGTCGGCGGGATCGTGCCTGCGATGGTCAGGTATTCGTCGATGAGACCGCCCGTGCCGAACAACGGCGGAGCAACATCGCCGGTGGTCCGGCTGATCGTCGCGGTGGCGCCGGTTGTGCCGGTGGAGAAGCGCAGGATCACATCAAGAGCGGCAGTCACCGGAAACACATAGTCGATGTCTCCATCCATGTTGGTCCACTGAAACGTGCTGTTCTCCGCGTCATTGTAGACAACGCTGGCTGCCTCGGTAACGGCGGCGGTGCCGCTCGGTGCCGCCGTCGAGAATCCCTCGAAATCCTCGATCTGAAGCGTCACATAGTACGCGCCATCGCCCGGCAGCGTGGCGGACCAAGTTCCCGCCTCCGGATCGACGGTGCCGGAAACCTCCGCCCAGTTGCCCGCGTTGACATAGTCGCGCGCGAAGATTCGGGCTGTAGGGATCACATTCTCTTCCGTGAAGGTGAACTCCCCGGACGCTGTCCCGACAGCAGTAGCGTCCGTGACCGTGACGCCGAGAAGGACAGGAGCGGTAGTATCGCGTTCCACGGCACCCATGTCGGCGGTCCCATTGATGACACGGGCTCCGCCGCGCTGGTCGTTGCCCATCGTGCCACCGGCGATCAGTTGGTCCGTTCCCGCATCAATCGCGGGGCTCCCAGCCAGGAGCGCGTGGGTGAGCGTCGGTCCGCCATTGTCCTGAAGTGGGCCGAGCAAGGCGTCGATCGGAGTGCTTGGGGTCCCAATCATGTCGGAGGCCTGCGCGTTGTTTACCGTCAATCCAGTCGCGGTGGCGCCGATCAGATTATTTCCCTGGCTGACGAAATTTCCCGTCGAGATTTGGCCGAGGTCATTGGCCGCGCTGGAAGTCAAAGTATTGCCTGCGATCACACAGTTCCGAAGAGTGTGCGCTTCTGAACCCAAGCTGCAAATGCCGCCGCCAGCCGAACTCGCGGTATTGCCGGTGATGGTGCAACTTTCCAAATTCGTGACGCCGACGGCGTAGATGGCACCGCCGAGGATGCCTGTGTTGCCGCTGAACGTGCTCCTACGGATGTTGGTGACTCTCGTCCCGCCAGCCGTCCGAATGGCACCACCACTCTTTGTTCCGGCAAGATTATTGGAAAAAGTGCACTGGTCAATCGTGGTTGCCACGTCCGTCCAGACGCCCGCAGCGTCCGACTTCGAGTTGGTCGAATTGTCTCTGATGGTCGTTCGCGACATGGAGAAGCTGGTGCCGCCGGCATGAATTCCAGCACCCGAGAAGTTAGCGGACCCAACGCTAGACGTAGTAAAGTTCGAGTGGACCAGAGAATCGGTGACGACCAACGTCCCGTGAGAGGAGAGTCCGCCTCCAGCGTAAGTATTGCTGGTATCGATGATCGCACCTTGGGCGATCTCCACCCGCTCGATGGTGGTATTGGACGAACTGGTCGTGCGAATGTTACCGCCATAGACGCCTGTGCCGGCAAGGCGGCCACGGCGTACCGTCAAGTCGCGCAGGACCAACGTGGCAGCATTAGCCAGGAAGACTCGCCGGTTGTGGGTACCGGTCCCGCCAAGTTCCTGCGGCAGGTCTCCCGCCTCGACGATGGTAACGCCCATTCCCGCTCCCTCGATCGTCAGTGCATTGCCTCCGTCCCCGGTAATCGTCGGCAAATCGGCGGTCAGCGTGATCGTCCCGGAGGCGATAGTGATGGTGTCGGACTCGCCGTTGCTGTTGGCGGTGGTGATGGCTCCGGCCAGTTCGGACTCGCTGCTTACGCTAAAGGTCGCCGCGGTGAGGGCCGCCGGAAGGCACAGAGTCGCACAAATCAGTCTGGTGAATTCTTTTCTCATGTGATCAAAGGCCTCTTTTCTGGTGTGGTCTGGAGGTTCAGAACCGGCAACGGTTCCGGGTGAAAGTGGCGTTGGCTGTGGCCAGCCGCCTCGTCATGGTGAGCGTCTCTCCACTGGAGCAGTCTCGCCCGCGTAGCACGAAGAGGCACTGCGATCCCAACATAGAGCAATTAGACCGGGGTTATTCATCTGTGGAGTGACGAGTCAACCCGGGATGGGAGAGAATCGTGGATTTCGCATGGATTGAACAAGAATGGTTGTTTCCTCGGGAAAATCTAGGGGTAATCCCCACTCGCACAATCGCGGCTCTCACCGAATCAGGGAGGACGCGTCCAGCAGGCTGTCGCTTCCGCTCGATCACGCCCTCGGCGACGTTTTCCGTCCCGATTTTTCTTGCCGGTGTTCTGCCCGTCTCGAAAGGGTCCATTGCCCTGTCAGGCAGAAAAGCTCCCGGTGCTGACCGCAGACTCCCATGATCCCTCACGCTGAAGACAACTCTCGTCGTTCGATCCCCCGCAAGGCGCAGGAATGGTGCGTCGAGGCGGAGAAGGCCGCCGCCGTGGCGGACTGGACCCGCGCGGTTGTTTGCTACCGGCGTGCACTGGAAATGGCTCCATTCTGTCAGGCTATCCGAGACGACTTTGAATGGGCGCTGGAGCAGCAGGTCGAGGCCATGCCGCCGGTCAGGGCGAAGAGAAATCCGACACCAGCCACGGTCGAGGTCGTTGCCGTGGAGCCCGAGGAGGAAGACGAGGCGCCGTCGCGTCGTGCTGCCCCCCAACCCCGGGCAAAGTCCCTGCCGCGCGCTCCCAAGCGCCGCGCCGGCTTCCCCAGCCGAACCTTGGCGATCGCGGCCTGTCTGGCCATCGCCGTCACCATCGCAGGAATTGGCATCGCCGTCGGAATCGCAAAGATGGTGGGGTCGGCGGCGAGCGGCCTCGATAGCCGCGACCTGACCGGCATGGTCACGGGCAAGACTCCCCCACCCGAGCTGAAGACCGCGCTCATGGAAGGCAACCAACTCCTCGCCGCTCGCGAGCCGAAACGCGCCGCCGAGAAGTTTCGCCAAGCCTACAAGGACCATCCCGATTTCGCCGAGCAAATCATCGGTGGCTATGTGCTTTCTCTGAGGGGTCTCGGCGCGTCCGAGATGGGTGATCGGCGTTACGAGGCAGCCGCTGATGCCTTCGAGGAAGCCACGAAGGTGGAGCCATCCAACGCGGCGAACTGGCTGAGTCTCGGCAACGCCTACCGCGAGCTTTCGCGCACCTCCGCCATCGCGCGCGACACGAAGAAGAAGCGCACAGTTCTTGACGACTCCGAGAAGGCCTATCGCGAGGCGCTCAAGCTGGAGGACGGGAACGGCGAGGCACTGCTCGGGTTGGCCCAGGTCTACTCGGCGCGCAACGATCGCAAGCTGGCAACGCAGACCTTCGAGAAGGTGGTGGCGCTCGCTCCTAATTCCCGCGAAGGGCAACAGGCGCGGCGCTCGCTTGACGAGTTGAAGAAAAAGTAACCGGCCCGTCGCGGGATCGTCGGGTACCAACCCAAACCGGTTGGGGTTTGTGCGCGGAAAAAGCAAGGACTTTTCCGCGGGAATTTCATCCTTGCGCTGTCAGCGGGGCGGTTCCGATAACCGTCTCCCTTCGACAGGATAGGATTGGAGTTCCCTCCGTTGGCCAAGACACCGAACGAAAAAAAAGAGCGGGCGGAGTTCCCATCACCTGCTCGCGGAAGAGCTGTCCACCTCGCCCCCTCACTACTTGCCGCTGACTTCGCCAATCTGGCGGGGTCGCTGACAGCGGTTCGTCAGGCGGGGTGCCGATGGATTCACCTCGACATCATGGACGGGCACTTTGTGCCCAACCTCACCTTTGGTCCGCCCGTGGTCGAGTGCCTTCGCCGCGTCAGCAACGACTACTTTTTTGACGTGCACCTGATGGTCAGCGACCCGAAGGCCTACATCAAGCCGTTCGTGCAGGCGGGGGCGCAGCTGATCACCATCCACGTGGAGGCAGCGGGAGAAGAATCCACGGCGCTACTGCGCCAGATTCGCCGCCAGGGGCTTCAGGCGGGCATCTCGCTTCGGCCCAAGACTCCCGTGGCGGATCTTGAGCCCCACCTCGAGCACGCCGACCTGGTCCTCGTCATGACCGTCGAGCCCGGCTTTGGCGGTCAGAAGCTGATTCCCAACACGATCAACAAGGTGCGCGACCTCGTGCACCTGCGCGAGCAGCGCAGTCTTTCCTACCTGATCCAGGTGGATGGCGGAATCAACACCTCCACGGCGGGACTGGCCGTGGCCGCGGGGAGCGACGTCCTGGTGGCGGGAAGCGCCGTGTTCAGCGGCGGAGCGGTGCGTGACAACGTGAAGGCCATGCGCAAGAGCATGGCGGCGATTCGCTGATCGATCGCGGTCTGCTCAGCCCGGGCGGACCGCGATGATTTTCCAGCCGTATCCCGTCTTCTTGAGCGTGTAGGTCTCACGATTTCGCTCGTCGGCGCCAAGGACCCGGTCCCTGCGTTCGACGACGACCTTCGCCACGTTGATGCTGATCTTCTCTTCAATCAGCCGATCCAGATACTGGGTGCGGTCCTGACCTCGCTCGTCGATGTAGCAGCGACGACGGCGCAGCACGTAGTCGTGGCGCGTCAATCCGCCGGCCATTTCCTCCGCGAGTGCGGAAAACTCAGTGGCGAAGTCCTGTAGGTTCCAGGACTCAATGAAGGCCCGCACAACCTCGGCAGGATTGGCATCCGCCAGGTCCACAGGGCACACGGTCTGTTCCGTGGATACACTGCGCGATGTGGGGGTCACAGGGCCACGGGTGCTGACGTAGCCGGATCGGCGGAAGACGTATTCCACGCGCCCGAGCAGATCGAGCGGATCGAACGGCTTGACGATGTAGTCGTCCACACCGAGGGAGCGGATCCAGAACTCGGGCGGGTGCGTGTCCGTAGCCATCGCCGAAAGGATGATGATGGGGATCGACGCGAGTGCGTCGTTCCGCTTCTTGCGCTTGATGACCTCAAGGCCGCTCATGCGCGGCATCATCAGGTCACAGATCACCAAGTCGGGGCGCTCCCGCTCCATGACTTCCATGCCTTCGACCCCATCACCCGCCTCGAGGGTCTCGTGCCCTTTCGTGGAGATGATAGCCGCGGCCATGGCCCGCACGTCAGGTTCATCGTCAATGATCAGAATTCTACGCCGCACAAGGTGATTCCTGAGTTTGGTTGGGGTGCACCAAAGGAACTGCAAGTGAAGGGGAGGTGCGGGGCTCGGTCAACGAGGAAGGGGAAAATCAATTCCCCGCCTTGACGGTTGCCACAGGGGCGGGGCGTGGGATCTCGAATTCGTCGAGGACGTTGTTCTCGCGGTCGATGGCGCGGGCGGCGATTCTTTCGCGGTCGATGGTGAGTTCCAGGAAGATGTTTCGGCCGGTGATGCCCACTGCCCGGCCCGGATCATCGGGCAGTTCACCCTCCGGCTTCCTGCTCCCGGACCCGACGGTTACGTGGGTGACGCCGTTGAGTGGCTGGCGGCGTTCGTAGAGGTGATTGTGCCCGCTAAGGACCAACTCCACGGGGTATTTGCCGTAGATCAGTTCCTCCAGCGCACCGTGTCGGAACTGATCGCCGCCGTGGGCGAACTCGCTCGCCAGCATGGGATGATGGAGCAGCAGGATGCTCCACTCGGAGGTGTCGGCCTCGAGCGCCTCCTGCAACCACAAGACCTGCTCGGGCTGCTCGCGGAGCATGTCCGAATCGATGACGAAGAAGGTCACCAGGTCGCCGAACCGGCGTGCATAGTAGCTCTGCCCGTTCATGTGTAGGAGTGGATCGTTTGCCATCTCGTCCGTGAAACGGTTGTCGTAGTCATGGTTGCCGAGGATCCCCATGAGGGGGAGCTGCTTGCTCGTCAGCGGAGCCATCGGCTCGTCGATGCATTCGGCTCGGGTCTTGAGGTAGTCGGCGTTTGGCTCCCCATGTCGCTCCACGAGATCGCCCAGAAGCCACACCCCTGCCACGGGATGCTCGACGGTCTCAGCTTCCCTTGCCATGGCCTTGCCGACGATGGTGGCGATTTCGGGTTCGTGCCCCGTGTCCCCCACCACGAGGAAGGTCACCGCCTCCGAATCGGATGGCAGCGGTACATCGTCGAAGATGCGAGGCCTCGCGGCAAATTCCATCGCTACCCGGGCCGGTCTCGACAGGGCAAAACTGAAGGGAATCGCGACCACCCCAAGTAGCAATATGACAACCGTTCCGATGACCCAGCGTCGCTTGGGCAGGAACACGCCGGCGATGGCGAGGCAGCCTGCCAGGGTGATGAGACTCGCGACCATGACCAACTCGCGAGAGGCAATGCTGAGACCCATCTCCCAGATTTCATCGGGTCTCTCCAGCACCATGGCCACGCCACGGGCCACCGCCCCCATGACCACGAGGACTGCCACGGTGCGCCAGATAATCTTGGATCGGTTCAGAGCCAGAGGACGGTCCCTCGCATGCAAGTCTCGCTCAAAGGACCCATCCCGGCGAGACGCTGTCAAGGCGCGAAGTTCATGGTAATCAAACGTCCGTCGCCCCCGACCACGCCATAGCCAGCCTGGCTGCGGGAGGGGAGGAATCCCACGCCAAATCCCTTCTTGATCGCCGGAAGCGGCTTCTCGCGGCGCCTCAGCAGGTACGTCCGGAAGTAACCGTCCTCCCACGTGCCAGCAATCGAGTACAGTTGCGGCACGTGCTGCGGGATACCCACCCACGAGGTCTCCACGGGATAATTGAGCATGACCCATTCAGACCGCCGCAGCTTCATCCAGTCCCACTCGCTCTTTGCCTCGTCCCCCTCAAGGGCCTCGGGCGATACTAGGCCAATGATGTCGAAGAGCCGGATCTTGCTGAAGTATCCGAGGTAGCCGATCTCACCCGCCATGACCTCTTCGTGCGGGGCGGCGCGACGACCGAGGAACTTTCCCGCTTCCTCGTACTTCTTGTAGTACACCGTGGGATAGCGGTTCAGGACGAAGTCCTTGTGGATGTCGAACTGCACCTTGAGGTTGATGACTCCGGTGGCGATGAGCACCGCGGCAGTGTAGGCAACCCTGCTCCAAGTGGCTGGCTGATACTTGAGCGCGCGCATGACCCACTCGACAATGGCCAGCCCCGCGACTCCCAGCAGCACCATGCGGATCGGATATAGCGGCGTATAGTACCAGAGGTACGAGGGCGCCTTCCCGGCCATCATGAAGAGCACGTAGCAGGTGAGCCACACAATGAACGGGCGCAGGTTGGCCGAGCGCCTCCAGACCACGATGAGGCCGACGTATTCCAGAATGCCCCAGGGGGAGAAGAATCGGCTACCGATGATGTGATCCATCGGCATGAACTGATTCGCAAAGAAGTCGTCGATGAAGAGCACACCGCCGGCGACCGCCCCCTGGAAGTGCTTGGCCACGACGCTCTGCGGAATCGGTGATCCAAAGTACCAGGTGATGGCCGCAATGTAGGCCCCCGTGCAGCCGCCGAGAATCGCCCAGGACTTCCAGCATTGGCGGTTGAATCGAAGCGGTTTCCACTCGATGGCGGCCATGAGCGCCACCAGCATCATCGTGACGGCACCCTCCGGGCGGGTGGCGAAGCTCAGGAAGGCCAGCAGCGCCGCGGCCCGCGTCAGGCCCACCGTCGCGCAACGGAGGGCGAAATAGCAGAGGAACATGAAGACGGCGGTCTCCATCCCCCCGAGCGGCATCAACAGGAAGGGACTATGGGCGATGGCGAGTGCCGCCGCAGTCGTGGCAGCAACCCCCAGATCGCGCCAGACCACCCGAAGAACCATCCAGAGCAACCCCGTCATCAGGAGACAATCGAGTCCCAGCGAGAAGTACCACGGCGGGATGCCCACCAGGATCGGCAACGACAGTAGCACGGTATAGAGCGGTGTCGTGGTCCCCAGCACCGGTTCGCCCAGGTTGTAGACGAACCCGTACCCAAGCGCGATGTTCTCCGCATAGCGGTAGGTGATCATCGCGTCGTCGACGATGCGGTTAAGGATGAATCGCCAGCCGGTGACGAACACAAAAAGCGCCGTCAGGAGGAGCCATTGCTCCCGTCCCCGCGGCACCAGGTCGGCAAGGAACGAGCGCGGAGTGACGAGGCGGGACTCGGCAGGAAGCGTCGGGCTGTCGGAAGAGGCGTTCGTCAAGTCAGCGGAATCCGGCCTTGAATGGTTGCATCTACGGGCGTTGCACGGCGCTCGGTGGCAAGCGGGATTTGGAGCCTCAGCCCCGAAGGGCCTCCGCCGGAGGGACGCCTGCCGCCTGCCGCGCTGGATAAATCCCCGATCCGATGCCCGCCAGAGCCGCCGCTGCGAGTGCGATCAACAAAGCCCCCGGTGTGACGGCGACCGACCAGCCGGTAGCAACGCCCAGAATCGCCGCGGCCAGCACGCCCACAACGATCCCAATGCCGCCGCCCAGCACGGTCAACAGCGTGGACTCCACAAGGAATTGTCCGATGATCTCCGCACGACCTGCCCCCACTGCCCGGCGAAGCCCGATCTCCCCCCTCCGCTCCACCACGTTCGCCAGCATGATATTCATGACGCCGATGCCGCCCACAAGCAAGGAGATCCCACCCAGCGCTGCCAGCACCAGGTTGAGGACGCGCCGGATCGCGGTCTCTCGCCGCAACACCTCGATCGGGATCACGATCTGGATGCCGTCCTGCGGGGCGTTCGGGCGAAGGCGCTGCACGGCCGAGCGGAGCGACTCTGCCCCTGCGATCGGACCCATCGCGGGAGGAATCTCGACCCAGACCTCCCCCACCGACAACGTGTCATCCGCGCGCGGATCGGTCGCCCGTGACTCGACCGGGATCAGCACCACGTCGTCCAGATTGCGATGAATGGCGAGCGCCGGCGAGACCGAAGCTCGCTGACTCGGCGCCATGATGCCGACGATTTCGTAGGTCTCCCCGCCGACCAGTAGCGTCCGCCCCGGCCGCGCCTCAAGCCCCAGTCGTATAGACACGGCGCTTCCCACGAGCGCCACGCGGCGGCGCTGGAGCGCATCGAGGTCAGCGAGTAATCGCCCCTCGGCGGCGGCGACACCGCGCATCGCGAGGAAATCCCCTGTCTGCGTATAGACAGGCACGGAGCCATCTGCGGCCACGCCAGTGACCGTCAATCCCGTGTCGCGCATCGCGCCCATGCGCTCGATGGAAGTCAGTTGCCGACGAAGCGCCTGCATTTCTCCGAGGGACAGGCCGGACTTCTCGGACGCTGGTCGCAGCAGAACCGTATTCGGGCCGAAGATGCGAATCTGCGCCAGGATCTCGCGCTTCGCCCCTTCGCCCACCGCGAGCATCGCCACGAACGCGGCCACTGCGATCGCGATACCGAGCGTGCTCAGCAGGCTGCGAAGGCGATGGAGCAGCAGGCTCCTAAACGCATCGTGAAGCTGGCGGGCACGGCGCGAACGCGGCGTTTTCATGCAAGCCGCCTGTCCTCGACGAGCAATCCGTCGCGAAGGTCCAACTGGCGTGCGGCGCGGGCCGCGATGGCGGGATCGTGCGTCACGAGGATGATCGTCGTGCCGGCTGCATGAAGCTGGTCGAAGAGTTCCAGAATCCCGCGCCCCGTTTCCTGATCCAGATTGCCGGTCGGCTCATCGGCGAGTAGCATCGCCGGACCGCCCGCGAGCGCTCGTGCGATGGCCACGCGCTGCATCTCGCCTCCCGACAGCTCCGCGGGACGGTGGCCGATGCGATGGTCAAGGCCGACGCGCTGGATAGCCTCTAGGCATCGTCTCTGTATCTCATCCGGCTCGATGTCGCGGTACAGGAACGGGAGGCTCACGTTGCCGAGCACATCGTGCTGCGGGAGCAGGCGAAACGTCTGGAAGATAAATCCGATCTCGCGATTGCGGCGTTCGGCCAACTCACGCTCGTGGAGTCCCATCGCGGACTGTCCGCGGATCGTGTAGGTCCCGGCACTCGGCAGGTCGAGGAGCCCGAGGATGTTCAGCAGCGTCGACTTCCCCGATCCGGAAGGTCCCGTGACGGCAACGAACTCTCCCGCGTCTATCGTGAAGCTAACCGGGCCGAGCGCCTGCACGCGGCTCCCGCCCATTGTATAGACACGCGTGACCTGCGATAGGGCGAGGAGCGGCGCGGCGGTCATGGCGACCTACTTGTCCGCAACGATGGTATCGGCCTGCGGCGCGGACAAGGCCACGCGGTCTCCCTCGGCCAGCCCGTCAGTCACGGTCGCATAAGTGGCACCGACAAGGCTCAGGCCAACAGGGCGACGCGCGAAGCGGTGGCGCGATGCGGGTGTATAGACAACGGACTCGGAGCCATGCAGGAAAACCGACTGAACTGGAATCGAAAGCTGGTTGTCGGCGCGGCCCACGGCCAGCTCCATCCGGGCCGTCATGCCGGGGCGCAGCCGCGCGTCATCATTCTCCACCGAGACGGTCACGTCGAAGAACTTCCCACCGCTTGCGCCGGTGGTCCTGTCGTTCGCCATCACGCCAACGTAGTTCACCGTCCCCGCCAGGCGCAGGCCCGGGTACGCATCCACGGTCACCGTGGCGGGAATACCCTTGTCGATCTGATGGAGGTCCACCTCGCGAATGGCGCCGCGCACGACAACGCGCTCGATGTTCGGGAGATAGACAAGGGGGCGCTCCGGCAAGGCCAGATCACCGGGGCGTGGCTTGCGGCGCTCGCCGCCGCGAAAGTCCTCCTGCAAGACCACCATGCCAGGGATCGGCGCGCGGAGTGTCGTCTGTTCCAGCACCAGCGCCGCATCACGACGCTGCTTGGATACCGCCTCCAGTTCCAGCTCCAACCGCTTCCGCTCCGCCGCCTGGCGCCGAGCGCGGATTTCGCCACCCCGCCGCGTCTGTTCGAGCGTCATGCGCGCACGGGCGATGGAAGCCTGCACCGCCTCGATGGCCGACGGCAGCACGTAGTCACGATAGCTCTCGTACTGCTGCTTCGCCACCTCGGCAGAGCGGGCCGATTCCTCGGCCTTGCGCGTCGCCGAGCCGACTTCGGCCTCATTGGCGAGTCCCTGCTTCACCAGCCCCGCCAGTTCCTCGCCGTAGGACGTCATCTCGGCGGCATCGTGCTTCGCCTTGAGCATCGCCCCCTCAAGACGCGCCAGCTCCAGCGGCCCATCTCCCTGCTCCAACTTCTTCTTCGCGCTCTCCGCCGCCTCCAGGTCGAACTCCGCGGTTTTCAATTCCCTTTCGGCCTGAAGCAGCTCCCATTCCGCCGACTCCTTCTGCTCGTCGAGCGACGCCTGAAGCTCCCGCATCTTCGCATCGAGGGCGACGACCTCGTCCTCGAAAGGCGACGGGTCGATGCGGACAAGCGGATCACCGGCCGCCACCGTGGAACCATCCTCGGCGATCCAGACGATGCGCGCGCGCTCGCCCTTGATGGGCGACGAGATGACGATGGAGTCGGCCGCGTCGATTTCACCGTTTGTATAGACAACCACGTCGAAGGAACGGCGCGTGGCCTCCGCCAACGGGACGGCGTTGGACTCGTCGCGGCCACAGCCGCCGATCACGGTAGCGAACAGAAGGGTCGCGATGATGGGGGTTCTGCGCTTCATTTCTTGTGGGCCGTGCCGTCTCTCTTAGACGGAGGAAGCACCAACTCGGGTTCGGGAATCAAGGTCCCCATCGCGGCGCGCAGCCGATAAGTACCAACGATGTAGTCGATAACGGCGGAAATCAGGTCGGTTTGGGCACGACGCAGAGCCGATTCTGCGTCGATCACGTCGAAGTTGTCCGCCAAACCGCGCTTGAACTTTGCCTGCGCCACGGCGAGCTGCCCCTGCGCCTGGCGAATCTGCTCCGTCTGGTTGTCGATCCGCTTGGCGGAGCGCTCTAGGCTTCGGATCTCGCGGCGCACCTGGCGGACAATCTCGTCGCGCTGCGCGTCCTCGGAACGCTCCGCGGTGCGAACTGCGACCTGGGTCTGCGCATAGGCGGCGCGTTCGGCAGTGCGCCGCAAGTCCGTGCTGGTTGTCACGGAGGCACCCCAGACGTCCTCGGAATAATTCCGATCCTCGCCGAGGCTCTCTTCATCATCGTAGCGCAGATAGTTAAGCGACAGATCGAGCTGCGGCAGGATGTTGTGCTTCGCGACGCGGACCGCGCGACGGGTTTCCTGGATGGTGTCGGCCGCCTGGTCGAGTTCCACGCGATGATCCAGCGCCACATCCACCGCGGCCGCCGGAGGGATCGTCAGTAGCGAGTAGGAGAGCGGCGCGTCGACGTCCAGCGGGGTCTCCAGCGGCACGTCGATCAGGATACGCAAATTGTCCAGCGCGTCTCCGAGGGCCAATTCCGCCGCTTGCAGGCTTTCCTCTGCCTGCTTCAGCTCTATCTCCGCGCGGTACCGGTCGACTCCTTCTCGCATCCCGAGCCGTTCCTTGGCGCGAGCCGCCTGCACCGCCAGGTTGAGACGCTCGACCGACTCCTCGTTGAGGCGCACCAGTTCTCGCTGGCGCACCACCTCGTAGGAGGCCGCCGTCGTTCGCAGCACCGTGTCGACGCGCGACAGGTGGAGCGCCCGCTGCGACGTGCGCCAACTAAACTCGGCGCTCTTGACGGAATTAAGATTCGCTTCCGGCGAGAGGCCCCGCAGCAGTGGCTGCGTGATCGTGCCGCCGACGCCGCTGCGATAGTTCTCATCGACGTCGCTGGTCCAGCCAACCTGCGGCCCCGCGGAGACCTGCGTCCCCGTCGCGAACTTTTTCTCAAGGGCCACCGATGTCCCAAAAGTCTGTTGCGTGTCCCCGCCCGACGAACCGCTGAGGCCGCCGGTCCCACGCGGGACGATCTTCAGTTCGAACTCCGCATCGGCGGCGGCGATCGAGTACCACGAGCTGTCCACGCGATCGCGCACGTCGAGCATCGAGCGATTCCGCTCCAACGCTTGGTTGATCAACTGCTCGAGGGAGACGCCGCCGATCTGCGGTTGTGCGCTGATGACCGTGCCTGTGGTTTGCACATCCTTGGATAGAACGCGCTGCAACTCGGGAGGTGCGATTCCCGGGCTTTCAATCGCCCCCGGCACGGAGGCCGGTCCCTCCCATGGCTGAGCCTGAACACCCGCAGGTGGGGCGCTGGTGCCGCGGCATCCTGCCAGCAGGAACCCTCCTGCCAGCAGGACACCCAACACCTTCCATGCGGCAATGCCCTGCGGTCGATCAGTCAATCTGGAGAGTCGCCTGACGAAGGACTGATCCCGCCGCCGCGGAGCCCACCGACACCGCTCCGTCAAGCACGGGGCTGCCTGCCACTTCGGTTCCGTTGCGGAGCACCCGCACACGCGCCTGAACATCACCGGCCCCATCGGTCGCGCGATCCAGCACCAGTGAGAACTGGTAGCTGCCCGCCGCAGCGTTGCTCAGCACGATGCGGTCCTGTGCGGAGACGGCACCGCTCGAACCGGCGTCGTCGCGTATATACGCGGAGCTGGCGCTCGGATCGATCAGTTCACCGGAAGGAGTCTGCACCCGCAGGTCGAGATCCACCGCGCCCGTCCAGACCAGTTCAATCTCAAGGCGACCATCGGTGGTCGTGCCGCCGGACGGAGCCGTGTCGACCGAAGCGCCGGAGCCCTCCGCAACGACGGCAGCCTCGACGGTCCCGACCAGACGGGAAATGGGATTCGCGTTCTCGGCGCTGAAGGCCACGGAAGTTCCATTGAGCGAGTAGCCGCTCCGGCGAATAGCCAGCGCGCCACGCCACTTGCGGGGAAGTTCGAACGAGAAGGCGCCGTCCTGTGTGCTGACCGCCACGACGGGGGCGATCGCTCCGGAGGCGTCGGTCGCCGTCAGAATCACGGCCGGGACTGCCGTGCCGTCGGCTGTCACCGTGCGCCCGCCGACCGTCACCGTATCGAGTGCAAAGGTCAGAGAATCGCCCTTGGCAACGGCGGAATCGGGAACGAAGCCATAGTCGCCGAGGCTCGGTGCGATGCGGGTGGAGCCATCCGCCACAACTTCGAGAGTAACCTCGCCCGTGCGGCTGATGGTCGGCAGCGCCGTGGACTTCGATGCGGGCTGCACACCCAGCGATACCGTCTCGCTGCCCGGCGCGATCCCTCGAAGGTCAACAAACACGGTCTGGGTGGACTTCGTGGGCGAGAAGGTAAAGTTCAGCCCGCGTGCTGCGGCCGCGAGACTGGAAATGAAGTAGAACGAGTCGCCACTCGGGGTGGTAAAGGTGCCCACGCCCGCAGGGGGCTGAGGCTCGATGGTGCCGGTGAAACCTTGGCCAAGGTTCATCGTGTAGATGCCCGACTGGTCGGTCGTGGAGGTACCGCGCTGGGTGAAGCCATCCTCGTCAATCGCGAGCACTGTGATACCGGCGACCGCCTGGCTGGCCGAGTCGCGGATGCGGCCCGCAACCTCATAGCTGGGAGCCTGAGAGGAACCACCGCTTCCGCCGCTGCCACCGCCGCCGGAAAGCGCCACGACGGCAACACCCGCCGCGACTGCTCCTGCGGCCCCAACCGCCACCACGGCACCAGTGTTCGCTCCGAGCGCAGCCGTGCCGCCCACCAGGGCCATGAATCCACCGAGCACCGAGATGCAGGGATCGGCTTCCCGCTTGAACGCGCTGTACTGTCTGGTCGGATAGGGCTGTGAGGACGACGGGGAGAAGTTCTCCTTCGTGGCCACTTCGTCATCGACCCTGAATCGCTCGCCGTCGGTCAGGACACCGCTGTAACCATCCAGCAACATGCCCCCGACCTCGTCCGAGGGAGCGGGTTGCCGCGCCAAAGCTTCGAAGGTCTGGGGCGGCTGGGTACCGACTGCTTCGCTCGCGGGCTTGCCGTTGCCATCGCGCTGTTCCAGGGAGACGCGCACGAGGTCGTGATGAACGATGCCGTCGATCATCAGGGGATGATTGACCACGGCGTCCTGGGGTGCCAGCACCCGGCCTGCGTTCGCACGCCAAGCCTTGTCGACCTGTGTGCTGCGCGTCGCCAGCAGCACGCGGAAGTGCAACGCCGCCTGCTCCGCCCAGAGGGGAAGCGGCTGCATTTCGCTCTTCTCCACCTTCACCCGATCGTCCTCGGACCGAAGGATCCCGGGCGCATCCATCTTGATCAGTGAGTAAGGCTTGGCAGCCTTCTGGCCATCGTCCGTGCGATAGAGCAGGTACTCGATATAGAGCGTGCCCTTCCCGCCGGATGCATCCTCCTTGATGACGTAGGCACTGCTCACCTGATTAAGGAGCCCACTGGACTGGATGTAGACGTGATCGGTGGCCATGCGCGCAAACATCGGCGCACCGCTTTGTTGATCGAGCGGATAGAGGGGTACGGAACTGGCGCCGCTGTCATCCATGCGCGATTGCACGATGTAGAAGTCCGACTGCCCCACCTCGCCGTCTGGACCCTTTGTGGTGGAATCCGTATTTAGAAGTTTCGAGAAGGCCCCCGGCTTCCGCTCCTTGATCGAGGACTTGAAAGCAACACGATCCGGGAGGTTGCGTCCCAGCGGAAGCAGCGTGAAGTGCTTCAGTTGTGCCTCAAGGTCCCC
>WGMQ01000106.1 GCA_016125005.1 bacterium
CTGGCGTCGCCGCACCGACGCGGCCTTGGTGGGGGAGCGACTCGCCGCGCGGCGCCGTATCAAGGTCGGCGATCAACTCAGCGCGGCTGGCATCAACGTCCACGTTGCGGGAATCGTGGCGGGAGACAATGCGCAGGACGAAACCGTGGCCTATGTGCAGCTTGGGTTTCTCCAGCGCGCCGCGGGAAACCGCCAGGGAATCGTCACGCAATTCGCGGTGCGCGTGACCGATCCTGCATTGCTCGATTCGGTTGCCGCCTCCATCGACCAGGAGTTTGCCACGGCGCAGGCGCCCACCTGGACTTCCTCCGAGAAGGCCTTCACGGCGCGCGCGGTATCCGATATCGTGGAGTTGGTGCGCTTCGCGGGCTGGCTCGGCTTCGGTAGTCTGGTGGCCGTGTTTGCGCTCGTCGGTAACGCCATCTCCCTCTCCGTCCAGGATCGTGTGAAGGACCATGCGGTCATGCAGACGCTCGGATTTCCGGAGGGTCTGATCGCGCGAATGATTGTCGTGGAGAGCCTCGTCCTCAGCTGCTTGGGAGGCCTTGTTGGCGTGCTGGCGGCGGCACTCGTCTCGCAGCTTGGGCAGTTTACCTTCTCCGTCGAGGGCGTCAGTGTCATCGTCCACACGAGCCTCGCAACGATCCTGGTTGGACTGGCGATTTGTGCGGCCATCGGCGTGGTGGCGGGGTTGATACCTGCCATGCGTGCTGCGCGTCTATCGACCGTCGAAGCTTTCCGGGCGGTGTGACGTGAGACTCCTCCCCTTCGACTACGCAGTACGCAATCTCACGCGTTCGCCGCGGCGCCTCGCGGCGATCCTCCTCGGGAATGCGCTCGTCGTGTTGCTAATCATCGCCGCTGCCGCCTTCGTGGAGGGAATGCGAAACACGCTCACGCCCGCGCGCGATTCACGCAATGTCATCATCCTCGGCGCCGGGAGCGAGGAGAGCATCGAGCGGAGCGAGATCGCCGCCTCGTCCGGTGGCGTGATCGCCGCGAGTATTCCCGGCATCCTCACCGTGGGTGGCGCGGCGCATGTCTCGCCCGAGATCGTCTCCGCGCTGCTTCTCCAGGCGGAGCCAACCGGAGGCACGGAGCTTCGCGCCATTGTGCGCGGCATCACACCAGGCGCGTATCTGGTCCACCAACAGGTCGAGATCACCGAGGGGCGAGCGCCCGTGGGCGGCTCCAACGAGATCATGGTGGGGAGTCTCGCTGAGGCAAAACTGGGTCTCCCTGCCGGACGACTCGCCATTGGGAATCCGCTCTGGTTCGAGGGCGCCGAGTGGCGGGTCGTTGGTCACTTCAAGGCCAAGGGGACTGTCATGGATGCGGAAATCTGGATCCCGCTCAACGATCTGCTCGTGGCCACGAAGCGCGACACGATCTCATGCGTCGTGGTGACTCTGGCCACCGCCGAGTTTGCCGATGTCGATGCCTTCACGAAGATGCGCGTCGACCTTGAACTGGCCGCCGTGCGTGAGTCCGACTACTACGCATCACTTCAGCACTTCTACCGTCCGGTCGCCGTGATGATCTGGGTGACGGCGATCCTCGTGGCGCTGGCGGGGGTGCTGGGCGGACTCAACACATTATACGCGGCATTCGCGGCACGAGTGCGTGAAATCGGCATGTTGCAGTCCCTCGGCTTCTCGCGCCGAGCCATCGTGACCAGCCTCGTGGGCGAGTCACTGATCGCCTCGGCGGTCGCTGTGTTGCTGGCGTTTGCCGTCGCGTCTGCATTGCTCGACGGTGTTGCGATTTCCTTCTCGATGGGCGTCTTCACGCTCACCATCAATGCTGTCGTACTCGCCGCTGGGGCCACCACGGGGCTTCTCCTCGGGTTGCTCGGCGCGCTCCCTCCCGCGTGGCGCTGCCTTCGCCTCGCGATTCCGGAATCACTCAAGTCGGCATGAGTCACCCCCCAACGATTACCCCAAAGGAGAACATCATGAAGCATCTCATCGCCACATCCCTCGCCATTCTCGTCCTCGCATCCTGTGCCCAGGAGAAGGAAGCGACCGAGAAGAAACCGGCAGCAGAGACGACTGCTGCAGAACTGCCGAAGAAGCTCTTTATCGCGCCCGGGCCGATGAGCCCGAAGTCCCTCTCTGAAGTCCGCGCCACCGCCAAAGTTGGCGACGAAGTTGTCTTCGCAGGTTACGTCGGAGGGCGCGAGGAGCCCTTCGTCGACGGTCGTGCCGTGATGCTGATGGCCGACGCCAGCAAGGTTCCGCCATGCACCGATGGCTGCAAGACGCCGTGGGATGCGTGCTGTGAGGCCACCGAGGACATCGTCGCCAACTCCGCGACTGTGCAGGTCGTCGACGAGTCCGGCGCGCCGCTGAAGGCGAGCCTCATGGTTCCCGGGACGCTCGACCGCGGCACGTCGGTGACTGTTTTTGGCAAGGTGCGCGAAATCTCAGACAAGCTGTTCGTGGTCGACGCCACCAGCCTGGCGCTCGCGAAGCGCCAGTGAGCGCGCGCGGCGCTTCCTTCGCCTCAGGACCGGTATATACAGCGTTGCAACGAGGCTGATCGCACTCACGATCAGCCCGTTGCGCACCGCGCCGGGCACCCGCCGGTAAATCGTCCACTCGCTCCTACCACGCGGGACAGGAACGGTCAGTACGCCCTCCGACTGCTCAAGCGGGAAGGGAGTGCCACCGCTGTCGAGGCCGCTCCAGTAGGAGTAATCGATCAGCGGTACGACCACGACAGTTGGCGCCGAGACATCCGCGACCAGGCGATAGGCGTCGTAGCGGATCCGATCCCACTGTAGCCTGCTGGTTACCTCCTCATCGAGTATATACGGTTCGTGGATTCGCGCACCGCTCCAGGCGGCACGGACCTTCATGGAGCGGGGAAGGTACTCGGCCGTCACCGTCGTGCCGAGTAGTCGATCCTTCGTTGTATAGATGTCTATCACCTCGGCCTCACGCTGCCCTTCGTTCCACCAGACGGGGCCGGGCTTTAGGAGAAAGACGAGCGAGACGGAAAGGATCTCGCAGAGGAGCGGAGTCGCTTGCCTCGGCAGCAAGCGCATGAGCTCCGGCAGCATTCCCACAGTGGCAACCGTGGAAAGAAATCCCGCCGCACCAAGCAGCCTCCAAGGGAACTGGATGAAGCAGAACTGCTGTGGCAGCACCGCAAGGAATGGGCTTGGTTGCCACATATAGACACAGGTCAGCAGTGTCGTGAGGCATGCCATCAGCACCACCCAACGCCTGACCGATTCCGCTCGTCGCACGGCGCCGCTTCCCAGCCACCAGGCAAGCAACGGCACCAGCGCGAGGATGGTGTAGCCGAGGAAGAACGAGATTCCGTCCTCCGTACCGGGTACCGACGCTCCCGCCTCCTGATTCGGCGTTGGGATGAAAAACTGTGGCAAATGGATGCGATGCTCCGTCACCTTATCAATGGTTGCATGCAACACCTGCGGATCGCTGGCGTGGACCTGTGGCAAGAGCAGCGTGGCGGGTAGCAGATAGACGCTGGATAGTCCCCCCGCAAGAACGATCATCCCGACCGCCGACCCTATCGCGACCCAACCACGCCGCAAGATGGGCAGTGCAAACGGAATCATCAGCAATGCGAAGTAGAGCGTCGTGATCGTGTGCGAGAGCACGAGCGCGGCCGTGGCGATGGGCCACCACGCCGGGACGTGGCGCCCGCGCAATGACCGCAGCACACCCCAAAGCACCATTGGATACCATGCGAAGATCCACGACTCGGCGACCGCCCCGCGCAGGAAAATGTCGGTCCCTCGGTAGGGAAACGTGATATACAGGATCCCGCCAACGAGCGCCAGCCAGCGCCGCCGCGTCAGGTCGTGCGCGAGCAAATAAAAGGTCCATGCAGAGAGCACGACGCTCATCAGCAGGGAAAGATGCACCGCACGGATCGCATCGCCGATGATCCCGTACAGCACTCCGTTGAGCGATGGTGAGAGCGGGGGATAGAAGAGCGGGAAGGGGCTGCCTCCGCCGAAGTTGGCGCGGGGAAAATGGAGCGCCGGGATGTAGCCGTGTGCGAACTCGCTCCAGTACTCGGTAGCCCGCGCGTAGGGCCGCCAGTCCTCGTGCGTCCGAAGCGTGGAGTCGCTCCGCAGCAACGGCGCATACGCGAAGACGGCGAGCACCGCCAGAGTCAGGAGAAATGGGCCGTGGGCGCGCAGCCAAAGGCCGGCGCGGCGCAGCAGTGGCGGCGTGGAGGAGCTCTGCGTCACAATCAACACCTGAAAGGCACCCGAGGGGACGGTTGCGATGGACCCGCCGCTCCTCAGCGGGTAGCATCATGCGAGCTCCTTCGTGGGCAATGGATTGCTGAGGTCTGTCGATTGAATCCGCGCCGTGTGACACGAACGATTCGCACCACCGCCCACCGGCTGGCTGCCGACGTGCGCTTTCGTCTCGGCGGCAGTCCCGGATTGCGCCGTCACGCGCAGCGGCTGCTGAAGGCGGCGGGCGCCGGCGTGGCTTACGCGGCTTTGCTTGAGCCGGTGATGCTCGAGACAACGCAGGTCGAGATCGTCGTTCCGGACTTGTCGCCGGAGCTGGATGGCTACCAGATCGTTCAGCTTTCGGACCTCCACTTCAACGTCACGGCGGGGGTTGGTTTCCTGCGCCGCGTGGTTGAAAAGGCCAACGCGCTCGATGCGGATCTCGTCGCGCTGACGGGCGATTTCATCGCGCTGAATCCGTTGAACCTCGAGCGCTGCTTTGCCGTGCTTAGCGACCTGCGGGCCCCCGACGGCTGCTGGGTTGTCCGCGGCAACCACGACTACAAGGCTAGCCTTCTCGCAATGCAGTCGGCCTGTCGCGCCGCAGGAATGCGACTCCTTGAGAACCAGCACGCGGTGATTCGTCCTCATCGTCGGCGCGGTGGGGTGGGGGAGGGCTATCATGCGCAGGCACGCCTCGTACTGGCCGGTGTCGGCGATATCTGGGAAGGGCTCTGTCTTCCCGGTCAGGCGCTCGCGGGAGCGCCCGCGGATTCTCCCACGGTCCTGCTCTCACACAATCCGCAGGTCGTCAGCATCTTGCCGCCATCAGGTCGTGTGGATCTGGTGCTCTCTGGTCACACGCATGGTGGACAGGTGCGGCCCATGGGCCGCACGATTCGCGCGCTGTCGGACGGCAGCGGCGAGTTCGTCTCGGGGCTCGTGCGGGCGCCGCGCGCACCGGTCTATATCAGTCGCGGAGTGGGCACCAGCTCGTTGCGGCTGCGCTGGAACTGCCGACCGGAGATCGTGCTGGTGCGCCTCGTGCGACCCTGAGTATCACTTTTTTCGGCGTTTGCTGGCGTGCTTGGGCGCCTTGGTGAAACGCCGCTCATGCCCGTCGTTGCCGCGTTTGACGGTCTTGCGGATCCGTGCGGCGGGCGCGTGGTTGTCGTCGCTGACCAGCGAAAGGTTCATCTGCTGCGCGAAGATGTCGATCTTGTCTATACGGACGCGAATGCGATCGGCGAGCCGTAGGCGCCGCCCCGTGCGACGCCCCACCAGCTGGATGCCATCATCGTCCATGTCGTAGTCGTCATCGCGAAGCGACATGCGGGGGATCATGCCCTCGACGGGATACTCGGCCAGCTCGACGAAGAGCCCGAAGCTCTGCACGCCCGCGATGTAGCCGTCCATCTCCTCGCCCTCATGCGGCTTCATGAACTCGAGCGATTTGAGTGCGATGGCCTCCCACTCGGCTTCCTGGGCGCGACGCTCGCGCGAACTGGTGTGCTCGCCGAGGCCGTCCAGATCATTCTCATCGCGGGCATAGACGAGCGGCTTCCGTTCGATCAGCGACTTGAGCTGGCGATGCACGACCACGTCGGGATAGCGCCGAATCGGCGACGTGAAGTGGCAGTAGCACTCGCTGGCGAGACCGAAGTGGCCCACGTTCACGGGATCGTACTCGGCGCGCTTCAGCGCCCGCAGGATAAGTCGCCGGACGATGTGTCCCGCGGGGAGCTCCTGAGCCTTGTCGAGCGCCGCTTGCAGGTCGTGGGGGGTGATTCCCTTCTTCCCGCCGCCAAGCTTGATGCCGAAGATGCGCAATACCGGGGCGAGGCGCTCCAGCCGGTCCTCGTCGGCCACCTCGTGCACGCGATAGAGAAGCGGAACGTCCTTCTTGGTCAGGTGCGTGGCCACGGCCTCGTTGGCGATCAACATGCACTCCTCGACCAATTGATGGGCCTCGAAGCGCGGATAGAACTTCAGGTCCGAGACCTTCCCCTTGTCGTCGAAGATGACGGTCGCCTGGGGGATGTCCAGGTCGAGCGCACCGCGGTCGAAGCGCATCTGGCGCAGCTTCCGAGCGACGGCGCGCAGCGCCAGCAACATGCCGTCGAGCGACTCGAACGGCTCCATCTGGGCCGGGCGAACCGCGTCCTTCCCTGCCTTGTCGTGCCAGTCGAAAAACTCCTGCACCTGCTCGTATGCAAATCTATACGCGCTGTGAATGACGGAGTTGTGGAATTCCATGTTGAGGATGTGACCGGCGCCATCGATCTCCATGACGGCGGTCACCGCGAGGCGATCCTCATGCGGCACCAGCGAGCAGAGATAGTTGCTGATCTTGGTCGGCAACATCGGGACAACACGGTCGGTCGGATAGACACTCGTGGATCGCTCGATGGCCTCGTTGTCCAGCGCCGTGCCCTGCCTCACGAAGTGGGCGACGTCCGCGATGTGTACGTATAGACGCCAGCGATCCTTGCCGATGACCTCGATGCTGAGCGCATCGTCGAAGTCCTTGGCGGTCTTGGGATCGATCGTGATGGTGGGCAGCTTGCGATAGTCGGTGCGCCCTGCGAGGTCCTTGCTCCAGTCGAAGCGCAGTTGCTCGACCTCGGCCTCCACCGACTTTGGGAACTCCTCAATGATGCCGCGGTCGCGCAGCACCAGAAGCACATCGATGCCACGGTCCTCGTCGCGACCCAGGCGCGCGATGACCTTGCCGAGGAGCGGCTGGGGAGCAGGCGTGAATTCGGTGATCTCGACCTCGACCCAGTCGAAGTCAGAGACGCCAAGCGCCGGGTCGGGCTTGGTGACGACCACGCGGCGATCAAGGCGGCTGCTGCGCGGCAGCACCGTCGATTCGCGCGCGTTGGTGGCTTGATAGAGGCCGACGACGCGCTTGTGCGCGTGTTCGAGGACCTCCTGAATCCGGCCCGAGGGGCGACCGCGCTCGCTACGGATGTACTCCGCGCGAACGATGTCGCCGTCCAGCGCTGCGCCAAGGTCCCGTGCGGCAATGAAGAGGTCGCCCTCGAAGGGAGGCTTCCCCTTCAGGTTGGTCCAGTTCGGTCGAATGAAGCCAAAGCCGCGGCTGGTGACCTCAAGACGCCCAAGGATCAGGCTGCTGCGACCGCTCGGCGCTGTGTAGTTCTTGCCGGAAACGCGCGCGATCTTCCCTTGGTGCTCCAACTCGGCGAGCAGCATTCGGAAGGCGCGCCGGTCATCGCCCTTGATGCGAAATCGCCGCGTCAGGAACTGGAGTGAAATGGGGCTTTTTGCCTGGACGATCTCCCGGATAAGTTCCTTCTCGTCGACGTGCATGGGCTATTTGACCTCGCTGCGCAGTTGGTCGAGGGTTACCGGGAGCTTGCCCCAGCGGAGGATTCCGAATCCGTTCCTGCGGGTGATGCCGACGTAGTAAATCTCCCCATTCCACGCGACCAGTGACATGTCTTCGACGTCCTGCGGAATGTCTGTCTGGTAGCGCTTCCACGCGAAGAGCGGATTGTTGGAGGTGTATAGACTCCACGGCCGACCCAGCAGCAGTACCGAGAGGTTGCCATCGCTGAAGCCCGCCATATGGAGGGTCATGTTCTCGACCTCGGGTGTGGTGAGCGTCCCGAGGCTGAGCCAGTTCGGCAACTGGTTCCCGGCGCGAGCTTCCAAGCTCGGGAAGTCACGGTCGATTCCGAGCGAGAGGAGCAGCCGTCCCTTCGGCAGCAGCATGAGACCGTGTCCCGCGTAGCGGAACCCCGCGGGGCGGCGTTCCGAGAAGGGATTGGCGGAGATGGGAACCATCCGGAGCGAATTAGTCGCCGAGGAGACGTACAGCGACGTCGTGCCGTCCATGGCGGTCACGTCGAAGACGCCCACCACGGAGGAACCTTCTGCCGCGACGGCGATGTTCCCCGGACCACCCGCCAGCGCTGGATTGTCGCGGCGACTGCGTAAAACCGGCTGCTCCGTGACCCAGTTATCGAAATCCGAGGTCACCGACAACCAGATCGTTTCACCGGGATGCGGGATGCCGTCGGGACTATCCAACACACCGGGTGGCGCTGTCACTGTATAGACAGCCAACTCGCCATTGCGCACGATGGCAGCCACGCTCCCGGCGGATTGGTCGGCAATCACGCGACCTTTCCATGGTGCGGGAGTGAGGATCGCCTTGAACTCGGCTACAGGCCGGCGGGTTGAGTCGTCGTATAGATAGATAGACACCGGGGTGTCCTTGACCGACTCCACCGGGATCTCCAGATCTGTATAGATGGCGGAGTTGTCCTGCTCCTTGCGAATGGTGCTGATGGTTGAGACGTAGGGAGTCCCATCGACGAAGATGGTGATCTCCGAACCGAGAGCCTTCTCTTCGCCGCCGCGTGGCAACTGGAGGGTCAGGTGCAGCTTGCCATCCCTGACCGGCGTGATCGGATCCAGAAGGCGGAGCGGAGTCGGGGACTCTGCCATGATGCGGCTGGCAAACGTCAGCGAATCAGCTTCGTCGATGGCGAGGAGCACCAGCTTGGCCTCCGTTGCCTTGTCCGACCGCAGGGTCATGGTCACTGTGGAGAGCTGGTCGGCGTCGGCGACGCGCCAGAGGACCGCGTCGGGCCCCGGCTGGACGATGTGCAGACGACGCGTGAAGAGGAAGACGCGACCATCGGCATAGCGGGCCTGGACCTCAACCTCGGCCGGGTCCGGTCCATCGAGAACAATGCGCAGGATGCCATCCTTCGGCTTCGGGTCGCTTGGGTTGAATGTGAAGCCGAGGGCCGGTTTCACGACCGGTGAGAAGTGGTCGCGATTGGAGATCAGCATCAACTCGCGCTTCTCCGTGAGACGGACATGCGCAGGATCCAGCAGTGTCGGCGTCAGGGCATGCGCCGCCGTGGACATCGCGATGACGATGCAGATCAGGAGGGAAAACAGGCTACGATTCATTGGGAAGTCTCAACGCGATCGACCGGTGGAATGCGGGCGGCCCAGATTTCGGCCCTCCCCGCCGTGGTCGAGATGATCGTAGATTGACGGAGGGTGCGAAGGAAAGCCTCAAGAATCTCCACCTCGCGTTTTCCGAGGCCCGCCGCCTGGTGAGGGGGGAAGTGCAGAAGCCCCGCCTCGCGCTCCTCCTGGCTGACGGGACCGGCGATGGTAATGCGCCCGAATCGTCGCTCACCCGGCCCCATGGCCTCGGCCGCATAAAAATCGAGATAGCGGCCCCACTCCGGCTCGTTGACGAAGATCGCATGGATGCCGCGCTTGCGGAGGCGGCGCGCGAAGTCCGCATCGTCGGTCGATGCTTTTAGGTCGGCGGCATAGCTGGCTTGATCCCAGACGGTACGGCTCTCAACCGGGCCGCGAAAGAGGCTTGGCCGACTCTCGAAGATCAGCAGCAACCTGCCGTCCTCCGCCAGGTCCTGCGCCATCTCTGCGGTGGGGATCAGACCCGGACCGATGTATTCGCCGAGGATGTCACGTCGCAGGTTTACCGTATAGACAGGGTCGAAGGAATGGGCGACGCGCAGTTGCGGATAGGCCGCCGCGCAGCAGCCAATCATGAGGATCGTCAGTGGAGCACAGCGCCATTCCCTCGGCGCGCGTAGGCTCGTCGCCGCGATCGTCGCCAGTGGTACCAGCAGCAACGCACCCGGGTGGATGAAGCGCGCCGGATTATTGTGCACGCCCAGGTAGGCGAGATAAGCCAGCAGCGCCGCCACGGCGAGCGGTAGCGCGCGCCGTCCGCGCGGCGAGACGAGTGCCAGCAGCGCGCCCAGCAGCATCAGCGGCACTCCGCCGAAGTCGAAGCCGAGCTGCGAAATCTTCCCCCACGCGTCGCTCCAGTAACCAGCGGAGAGGATCGATTGGGGGCCGTGGACCTGCACCACGAATCGCGCCTGCTCTGCGGTCCATGAATCGGAGAATCCACCGAAGGGATGGAGTGGGTGACCAGCAACGATGAGGCCGCGGAGGAACCAGGGAGCCATCGCGAGGAAGGCGCCGACACCCCACAGGAGACAACTGATCGAGCACCCGGCGGTGCTCCGCCGCCAGCGCTGCCCCAGGAGCAGCACCAGTGCGACGCCCTGCGGAATCGCGACCACGCCGACGGCGCTGAGCTTCACCGCTGCGGCCGAAGCCGCGACGAATCCGCCGAGAGCGATCAGGAGTCGTCCCGCTCGCCGCCGCCCCACGCCGTTCAGCATCAGTTCCAATCCCCCCACCGCAAGCAGCCCAAGGATCGGCTCCTGAAGGGACTGAAGTACCGCGCCCGAACCCATCGGATGCAGGACGATCAGCGCCGCCGCTGCCATGCGGGCATGAATGCGGCCCCCGAACCACGCAACGATGCGCGCGGCGCTCGCTGCTGTGCCCAGAATGCAAGCCATGAGGAAAGTCTGGAGTCCCACGCCGTATAGACCGCCCGACGCGCGGGTGACAAAAGGCTCCTCCAGCAGCGCTCCGCCAAGGGGCAGGCGGGCGTAGAAGGTTTCCGGCTGCCAGAGGAGCGCGCTTGCACTTCCGGGCTCCAGCAGCGCCGTCGCCTGAGGGATATGATAGCTGAGCACGTCGAAGTTGGCAGGTGGGATACCGACGAAGCGCACGAGGACCAGCAGTCCGGCTCCCGCGGCGAGCACAAGCATAGCCGAGAGGGCCATCGCGCCGAGGCCCGCACCGGGCGGTGCCAGACGCGGGCGGTCGGGGAGTGTCGCTTTCCCCTTCACCGCCACCACCACGGCCAGCGCAATGGCCACGGCGACCTGAATCGTTACCACGGCAAAGTGGGGAATCCCGGCGACGACGCAAGCCAGCCGCAGCGGTATGCCCAACGCCATGCCGAATGCAAGTGCGGCCCCCGGGGACGGGGGCCGACGGACAGCAAGTCGCAGCAGCAGGTACCCGGTCAGGTACCACGCCAGAAGGCTGACCACGCGCTCAGCCCTTCCTGACGGCGGGCTGCACGTAGAGAGTCAGGGGCTGGGTCGCCAAGATGCGGTTGGCGGCCAACTCCTGGCCATAGCGGCGGAACGCCTGCGTGATGATGCCATCGAAGTTCGTCACCAGCGCCTTCTCATACACGGCGCGGATGCCAGTTTCCGAGATGCCAAGCCGTTCGGCGGCGCGCGTCGCGGTTTCCTTCGCGCCTTCATTGCGTCGCGCGACATCGCCGAGTTCCTTGTCGAGCGCCATCAGCTTCATTCCCTTGCGCGTGGCCCAAACATGAATCACGTAGGGCATGCGCGTGTACTCGTACCAGGCAAGCGTCAGGTCCATCGTGAATGCGAAGATATCGCGCCGCACCATGAAGCAGTGCTTTCCGGCGAGCAGATAGGCGTCGTAGCCATCCTTCTGCGTCAGATCGTACTTCGACGGATCGAGCGGGATCTCGCTCGTGAAGAACTCGGGCCGGATGGAGAGCTTCTTCGACAGCATCAATTGGGCGAGCGGAGTGCCGCCCAAATCCTCCTTGTCCACCAGCACGCGCTTGATCTCGGTGGGTAGCTTCTTGGAGAAAATCGTCAGCAAGCGCGAGGCTCCCAGTGTCGAGGAACTCGAGCAGGGAATCACCATCATGTCCTTCATCGCGAGCACGTCCGGAACTGGGAGCAGCGCCACTTCGCATTCGCCATCAGCATAGGCCTGACGGAGTTCCTGCATCGAGCCAAACCGCCTCCCCACCGCGCTCTTCAAGATCCCGTCTATACCGTAAATGAGGGGCATCGTGGTGAAATCATCGGCATAGCCCACGCGCAGTTTCAGGGGGGTGTTGCGCGTGGTCGATGTGGACATGGACATGGGGGGAAGGCCTAGCGGAAGAGATGAATCACTCGGTTTTATCACGAGCGCCAATCACACGTTCCATCTTTGAGACTATCCACAGGGAAGCAAGCCAAACGACGACCGGAACGAATGGATATACAAAAAGCCACGTGGGTGTCGCAATTCCCACGGGGGGCGGCAAACTTGTTTTGGTTCGTATGACAATCTGGGCCAGCGAAAGGACGGCGTGCAGGAAGAAGAGCGGCACCGCTCCCGCGATCGTTGATGTCCCAAACCCAAACTTCCACGGTGGCGCGCAGACAAAGTAGAAGAACTTCACTTCCTCCGTGGCATGAACGCAGTACGAGACCCCCAGACACAGCATCGAGCCACCGAGCCCAAGCCAGTAGGACGCATCCATGGAGAGCCATCCGGCCCAGGCTAGTGGCAGCGGCAGCACGCAGCCCACGAGCCACAGCGCTGCCAGCCGTAGACTCCCGATCCGCTGTTCCATGCTATGACCAAAGACGAGCCAGAAGAGCGCGAGCACCAGCGCCGACACCGGTCCCGCGCCCCGCATCAGCGAAAGTCCGCCATCCAGCGCCAGTGTGGGCCGATCCAGAACCCCCGCCACAATCCCGTTCGCATCCAGATGCAGGCTTGGATACATCACCTCCAGCGTCGCGTTGAACAGGATGGCAGCCGCGATCATCCCGCTGACCAACCCAGCGCGAAAGTACTCCCCCTCCATCTTGAGCGGCAACATGACGAACATGGTTCAAGCGACCGCCCGCGGACGCCTTGCGTCAATAGCAGTCGGTCGGATTGCCGCCAAGGATTCGATCAATGGCAGTCGCCGGGGACGGAGCCTCCACCGCGGGATGGCACGGAATCTGCCCTGTCCAGTGGCGTGAGGTCAGTGCCGGTCAGTTTGCCGGCGACAGCCTGACCATCCAAATCCTCTCAGGAGTAGGACTCATGCGTTTTGCCAAGTTTGCCTTCATGGCCGCCGCGGTTGTCGGCATCTCTGTTGCCGCCACCACCGTTGTCGTCGCCCAAAACTGGGGATCCATTGCCAAGAAGGCTGCCGGGGTCGAGAAGAAGAACATCGTGGAAACCGCCCTTGTTGACGGGAAATTCAAGACCCTCCTGGCGGCTGCCAAGGCTGCTGGCCTTGCGGAGACCCTTTCCACGGGTGGTCCCATCACCCTGTTCGCTCCCACCGATGAGGCCTTCAAGAAGCTGCCCGAGGGCACCGTTGAATCGCTTCTCGCCAATCCCGACAAGCTCAAGCAGATCCTCCTGTATCACGTCGTTGATGGCGCTGTCCGCAGCGGCGATGTCGTGAAGCTGGACTCCGCCAAGACCCTTCAGGGTGCCACGGTCACGGTGAAGTCGGCCGACGGCAAGGTTCACATCAACAACGCCACCGTTACTAAGGCCGATATCGAGTGCAGCAACGGCGTGATCCACGTAATCGACACTGTTCTGCTGCCGCCGGAAGCCGAGGCCAAGAAGTCCATCGTGGCCACCGCCAGCGCTGCTGGTGACTTCAAGACCCTCGCCAAGGCCCTTGATGCCGCCGGGCTGACCGATACCCTCGCGGAGGGTGGTCCCTACACCGTCTTCGCACCGACCGATGCAGCCTTCAAGAAGCTCCCGCCCCAGACCCTCGCCTCGCTGCTCCTTCCCGGCAGCAAGGACAAGCTGAAGAATATCCTGCTCGCCCATGTCGTTCAGGGCAATGTGCTCGCGGCAGACGTGGTCAAGCTGGAGAGCGTGAAGACGCTGAGCGGCGCCGTGCTTCCCGTGAAGGTCACTGACGGAGTGGTCACCGTTGGCGGTGCTACCGTCACCAAGACGGACGTGGCAGCCGAGAACGGAACC
>WGMQ01000042.1 GCA_016125005.1 bacterium
CGTTCCCAGGTTCGTCCAGACGCCGTTGTTGGCCTGCTGATTCACGTTAACCGTGGAGGAGCCACCGGTGTGGTAGACGATGTAGGGAGCGCTCGCGGCGCGGTTGGTGCCAGCCGTCCAACGGGCGGCCACCGTGTAGCTGCCGGCGGAGGGAAGGCTGACTGTCCAGGTGGCGGCGTCGCTGATGGCTTCCGTCGCGCGGTAGTGATAGTTGGAGCCGTAGTAGCCGGCCGTCGAGGTGCTGGCAAGCCAGCTGGCGCTAGCCGACCAGGCAGCGGTGCCGTTGTCGCCAATCACTTCCACGACCGTCGTCGGGGTGTACTTGGCGAGGCCGTAGTGAACCTGAAGGCCCCACATCTCCGCCTTCGCGTGATTATCGCGGTTCGCGCTGCTGCCGAGGTACACGCGGTCGCCGGTGTTGGTGATGAAGGCCATCTCGTGCAGTTCAGCGGGCATCGAGGTGTTCACGATCACGTAGAAGTTGGCGGTCTTGTTGCCGCGGTTGGTGAGCGGCCACATGGCAACCGCCTCAGCCTGGACCTTGTTACGGAGGTCAGCGCCGGTGCCCGTGCTGGAAACGCTGTAGGTTTCGATACCGGTGGCAGCCGTCGAGGCCGCCGCGTTGTTGTGGATCGACATGAAGCGAGCAGCGCTGTTGCTGTTCGCGTAGGTGGTGCGGGCGCTTAGGGAAACGTCGACGTCCGACGTGCGAGTGCGAATCACCGACCAGGTACCGCCGCCGCCAGTCTGGGCCGTATCAAGATCAAGCCATGCCTTGAGCTTAACGGATGTATCGAGGACGTTGGCTTCTTCTTCCTGACCGCCACCGACGGCGCCGGGGTCGGAACCACCGTGACCCGGGTCGAGGCAGATCTTGGTCTGAGCGCTCGCCATGCCGGCGAATGCGACGAATGCGGACAGGCCGAGTACCATCTGAAGAGACTTGCGCATGAAGGGTGATCCTTGTCGCGGAAATGTAACTACTTGGGGGTGGCACCGAGGATTGCCAAAGGCGCGCCATGTTGACGCACCAAGGGAATTCCCCCAAATTTGGGCCGAAATCCCGCCATTTTGCTTGGTTGGCATGGGAGTCAACGCCCCACAACCAATGGCAGGCACACATATCGCCGAGCATCTTCTAAGTCTAGTATTAAGAAAGACTTACGGCGGAACAACCCTCAGGTCGACTACAACTTTGGTCGTACCAGATGACAGGCGGGATATCACCCTAGATGACTGGTATGGGGTGACTTACGTTCTTAGTTGGAGCAAACACGCAACTTACATATAGGTGCGGCGGCAATATATAAGCCACTCGAAACAGAAAATTAATAATCCGGCCAAAATTAGCCACGGCCAGAGTTCCTGCCGTCCTTCTACCGCTCCACGCTCCGCCTTGATGGTCCGGCCACCAATCTCCAGAGAGGTCGCCGGGGCGATCTGTGATTCCAATTCCGACATGAGTCCAATAGCCAAAGCCTGCGCTTGGCCGACTCCGAAATCCACCGAGTAGAACCCCTCCCGCGCCGTCTCCGTGAGGTACAACGTCCCCTGACTCTCGAGCGCGAAGCTGATCTTCTGCCCGGCGGGGGTGCTGACCTCCGCGATCTTGGCATCCCGCGGCGGCACGATCGGCACGGTCGAGCCGGTAGCCCATGCGGCCCGGCCAAGGCCCCGGCCTTGCCGCGACCAGCTCTCCAGCACGTTTCCCCAGAAGATCGGAAAGGAGACGTCCAGCGGCCAGTAGCTCTTCAGGATGTCGAAGCCCACCACGAGGAGCCTCCGCGAGTCGGTTTCCTGCACGGCAATGAGTGGCGTCTCGACGGACTCCACCAGAAGAACGGCATCCTTCGGGGCTGTGAATGGGATCGTCCGGGCGATGGCAAGGTTCTCGAAGGAGCAGAAGCGCGTGATCGGGTGGATCCGGCTCCAGTCCACCACCCGCGGATTCTTGATCGGCTCGCCGCTCGGGTCGAAACCAGTGCCCACCGGGGGGAGGGCATTCACGAAGATGAAGTTTCCCGGTCCGAGCGACTCCGGACTGTACGAATCGAAGATCACAATGTCGTAGCCATCGCGCAGGGTCCAGCCGTCGGGCGAGGCGACCTCGATGTTGGTCCGCGGGTCCACGGCGAGCGCCCGCTCAAGAAACGGGTTTCCCCGGGTGACGAGCTGAATCTTCAGTTCGGACCTCGGCTGGATCACCACCGGAAGACTGTCGTCCATGGCCAGCGCGTCGCGATGAGAGGACAGGCGCACAGTCGCCGGGCCGCTGATCCCCTCGCCAACGGTGAACAGGACCGAGCCGGTGCCGTCCGCAGGCAACGTCGCCCGCTTCAGGTCGAGCACATTGCCGCCCGCCTCCAGTTCCACATAGGCGGTCTTTTCCTCGGCGGATGCATTGACCAGTCCCACGAAGACCTGTTGCTCGTACTGGCCGGTGAAGCTCTCGCGCAGGTCCACGCGCGTCAGGCCGATATTGTCGCGGGTCTCCCCCACTTGAACGAAGTCGATCTGCGGAACGTCAGCCAGGGCTGCTGCCGTGGGACCGAGGCCGCCGTCACTAATCAGGATCACGCGCGCGTCGGGGTTGGGCTCGACCGTGTCCCCCTTGTTAACCATGGTGCGTTCTTGCAGGATGTAGCCCGCATCCTCGATATTCGTCTCGGTGTCCTGGGCCTTGGCCGAAAGGATCGCGGTCCGCAAAGCCCCCTTGTCCGTCGTCAGGGTTTGCAGCGGGAAAGTCTTCTCGGCAAAACCGATAATCATCATCTCGTCGCGGGCCGAGAAAGCGGAGAGGAGTCCATTGCCTCCGCTCATGTTCTCGACCGCCTTCAGCGCCAATTCCTTGCCCTTGTCCAAACGGGTCTGGCCGTTGGACTCGACGGTCTGCATCGAAGCAGAAAGGTCCAACAGGAGGATCAGTGTCTCGCCTTTCCCACCGGAGAAGTTCCCGACGGGGCGGGCCAGCCCGAGCACCAGCAGCAGCAAAGCCAGCAGTTGCAGCCACATCAGCAGATTGTTGCGCAGCCGCTGGAAGGGGGCGTTGGCCACCATGTCCTGAATGGAGCGGCGCCACAGCAGCGTCGAGGGCACGCGCTGGGGGCGGCGCTTGAGCTTGAGCATGTAGAGGACAACAATCACAGGGAGCAGAGACAAGCCAGCGAGCGCCAGCGGCGCGAGGAATGCGCTCATCGCAGCAATCCCTTCGAGCGCAGATAGCCGAGCAGCATCAGGTCGAGCCCCTGATCCGTGGTCGCAGGGAGATAGGTGATTCCGCGCGCCGTACACCAGTCACGGATGCCGCTACAGAACGACTCAACCGTTTGGCGGTACTGTTTGATCAACGCCTCGGAGACGGTGATTTCCTGCGGCTCACCCGTCTCGGAATCGATCAGCTCCAGATGCCCGCCCATGGTCGGATTCCGTTCCTCCGGGCTGAGCAGATGGATGCAGTAAACCTCATAATTCCGCATGAAGAAGTACTTCAGCGCCTCCTCGTAGCCTTCTTCGTCGAGGAAATCCGTGATGAGGACCACGATGCCGGACTGGGTGCAGCGGGTGACGAAGTCCCGGACCGCCGCTCCGAGGCTGGTGCGGTCGGCGACCTCCAGGCGGGAGAGACTGGCGAGGACCTTGGGGAGTTGGCCCTTGCCGCGGGCAGGACGGAAGACCTCCCGGCCGCGAACATCGAAGGCCGTGACGCCAACCTTCTCCTGATTCCTAAGCGCAATATACGAGAGGGCCGCTGCGACGCGGCGCGCATACTCGAACTTGGTCATCGGCGCGCCAAAGTCCATGCTGGCCGATGTGTCCACGATCACGTAGAAGGCCAGGTCCTCTTCCTCGAGGAAGAGCTTGATGAAGAGCCGCTCAAGACGCGCGAAGATATTCCAGTCGATGAAGCGGGTGTCGTCGCCGCGTACATAGTCGCGGTAATCGGCAAAGTCGATGGACACGCCCTTCTTGCGCGAGCGACGCTCCCCTTTCTGCGAGCCGCGGAAGACGCGGTGGGTTAGTACCTCGAGCGCATCGAGGCGCGCCATCAGGGCCGGATCAAGCAGCGACTTCGGATCAACAGGCAATCGGGACTCTCCCCCGCCGCGGTTGCAGTGGGCCACATCTAGTCATGGCCCCGAGGGAAGGCAATCGGCAAACAATCAATTTCGGCGTCCGGCAGCGCGCCATGGATTGTCCTCCCAGTCGAAGGCTGACCGAGCAATCGCCGACGTCGGTTCGTCGATTTCCCTTGCTTCGGGGTCGCTGTGGTGCAGGCTCACCGGCGCTTCGGACTTGGTTCCGGAGCATATTCGCCCTTAGTGGCCATAGACAGCGGGAATCCCCACACGGGGACGTAAGTGGCATCAAGGCCGTCCTGCCGAGGTCCGAGGTTTCGCAACGTCGAAAGACGATCCACGTTCATCCGATTCCGGTCTGGCGTGTGTCCCTTTCCTTGTGCGTTCCCGGCCGATGTCGAAATGCCGGGGCAACAAGGAAAGGAGGTGAATCAACATGGCAAAACTCGGACGTGAAGCAAGCAAGCGCATTGGTCGTGCCCCCAAAGAGGCAATGATCGGTGAGCTGGTCAACATCCTCACGGGCAAGCCGGGCTACGTCCTTTGTGACAACAAGGGTCTGACGCTCGCGCAGGCGACGAAGTTCCGCAAGACGGCTCGCGAGAACAAGGTGGCCATCAAGGTCATCAAGAACAAGCTGCTGGCGATCGCTCTGGATCGCGCCGGTCTCGATTCTTCCAAGGTCAAGCACCTGCTGAAGGGCGAGACGGTGATCGCGATCGGTCTCGAGGACCCGGTCTCCCCCGCCAAGGTGGTGGTCGAGTTCGCGAAGAACAACGAGAAGCTGGTGATCAAGGGTGGTTACCTCGATGGCAGCGCCCTGACCGCCGCTGCGGTTGACGGTCTGTCGAAGCTCCCCAGCAAGGAAGAGCTGCTGGTGCGTTTCCTCTCGAGCATCAACTCCCCGATCCAGAACCTGGTCGTGGCGCTCAACAATGCCGTCGGCAAGCCGGTCTATATGCTCGACGCCATCCGTCGTCAGAAGGAAGAGGGCGGCGCAAGCGCAGCCTAAGTATCGCCCGCTAGTCTCGCTTGCGAGCTGCGGAAACCCCTGACCCACCCAACACAAAAAAAGGAGTGTCCGATCATGGCCCTGTCCAATGCGGAAATCATCGAAGCACTGAAGAGCAAGACCCTGCTCGAGATCGCCGAGCTCGTTAAGCTCGCCGAAGAGACCTTTGGCGTCAGCGCCGCCCCCGTGGCCGTCGCTGGTGGCGCTGCCCCCGCCGCAGCCGCCGCTCCCGTCGAGGAGAAGACCGAGTTCACCGTCATCCTGAAGGATGCCGGCGCCGACAAGATCAAGGTCATCAAGGAAGTCCGCGCCATCACCAACCTCGGCCTCAAGGAAGCCAAGGACCTGGTCGAAGGCGCCCCGAAGGAAGTCGCCAAGGACGTTTCCAAGGACGACGCCGCCAAGTTCAAGAAGCAGCTCGAGGCCGTCGGCGCGGTTGTCGAAGTCAAGTAATCGACTACTCGCACAATCTGCGGTCCAAGAGAGGCTCCCGGCTCACGTCGGGAGCCTCTCTCACTTTTATTTCGGTCCATTTTTCTCGCCACACAGTTCTCACTTTACTTTAGCGCAAACTGTATGGCCTCTGAAGTGCCAACCAATAACCGGGTTGCCGTTTTTCGCCTCGGCGTAAACGACACCACTCAAGAAGGAAGGACCAGACATGAGACTGGCCCGGATTTCCCGCATGACGATGGTTTGGACCGCCTGCGCCGTTGTGGCCGGCGCGATCACCACTGCACCCGCCGCCATTTGGCTCGGATCGCAGAACTGCCTCCGCCTCGGTCAAAATCACCCGACCGGTGCTGACCAGACGAACAAGAAGAACCAGCTCAAGGCCAACTTTGCCGCCAACAACATGAGCCTCCTCCAGGAGGTCATGGTCACCTCGGAGGTCGCCAATGTGAAGCCCTCCGGTTACTACACCAAGGTCTCCGGCCTCAAGGGCACCTCCTCCTACAGCGAGGCCTATGGCTTCGTCTACAACGCGACGGTTTCGGGCGGAATCGTCGACTACAGCAGCAGCAGCTTCTCCCGTCCTCCCTCAGGCCTCCTGACCTGGAGCGGTACCGCGTACTTTTGGGCGGTCAACTACCACGCGGCGTTTGATGCCACCCCCAACGCGACGGAGATCCAGCTCCTCAACGGCGTCTACACTTACTACAAGGGCCGTTCCAGCGTGAACAGCGTCATCATCGCCGGTGACTTCAACCGCACGGCCACATCCAGCTACTTCAACAATCTGAAGAACGCTGGCTGCAGCAGCATCTCCCCCAACTCCGCCACCTCACTGAACTCATCGGGTGGCTACGCCAACCCCTACGACCACTTCGCGTGGAATCCCAGCCTCACCTCCATCACGGGCACCTATCGTGAAGAGAACGAGCCCGTCTATTGGCGCAACAACGTCTCCGACCACGTTGGCGTCTACGCCCGCGTGATCTACTAAGCAACGGATCGATCCGCCCCTTGCGGGAGGGCACGCGCCCATTGCGTGCCTTCCCGCAAGTTCCCTCTCATGATACGACTTTTCCTCTCTGCCGCCATGTTGGCCCTGCTTTCCCCCCTGACTGCCGCTGACACGGTGACGTCGGGCACCATGAGCATGGGGCAGCGATTTCACGATCCTTTCCTCGACAACCCCATGACCACCGGGCCCGAGATGGTGCACATTTCCGCCCAGCGATTCGTCATGGGCAGTTCCCTTGATGCTCCCGGATTCAAGGCCGACGAACGGCGCCATCCGGTCGAGCTCTCCCCCTACTCCATCGGTGTCTTCGAGGTCACCAATGCCGAGTACTGTGAATTCCTAAACGAGCGCGGCAACCAGGTCGACGGCGGCATCCGTTGGCTGCTGACGGATCGTACGGCGACATGCCTGATCCGCGAAGAGCAGAGGCGCTTCGTGCCCGTGGAGGATGCTGCAGAGCGACCCGTCGTCGCGGTGTCGTGGAATGGCGCCAATGCGTTTTGCGACTGGCTGACCATCAAGACCGGTGCGCGCTATCGCCTCCCGACGGAGGCCGAATGGGAATGCGCGGCCCGTGCGGGAACCTCAACGATCTGGCCCTGGGGCGACCGGTTCGATGGGACAAGGCTGCAATGGCGCGAGTCGCCCGTGCCCGGCACCACCGTCCCCGTTGGCAGTTATCCGCCCAACCCCTGGGGCCTCCACGACATGTTCGGAAATGTGTGGGAGTTCGTCGCCGACTGCGTCGAGGAAGACTTCTACTCCCGTTCGCCGACGAAGGACCCAGTGCTCTATGTGGCCAAGTGCCGGACCCCGGGGATTCGCGGCGGCAGCTTTGCCGACGGGCCGGAGTATTGTCGCCCCGGCCATCGCATCAATACTTGGTGGTGGGGCGAGTACGAAGGGATCGGCTTCCGCGTGGCGCGCGAAGAAACGCCGTCGCGCTGGTATCGCCGCCGACAACTTGACCGTGGCAGCGCCGCAGCAGGAGAGTCCAAGCCGTGAAACGAATCGCCCTTGGTTGCGCCATCGTCGCGCTGCTGCTTGTCGCCCTGATCGTGATGTTCGCCAGTTCGCGGAACGCCCGCCAGACCCCCCAGAGCGGCGCGGCGATGGACTTGTCGAGCAATCCCGCAGCCGCGTCCACCAAGCGGCCACAGACTGCCGACGTGGCTCCCGCTGCGGCCCTTCCCGGCGGAACCGCCTCCGCCGCTCCCGAAGGCATCAACGTTCGCTTCAAGCGCAGCGGCCAGCCAGGCATAGGAACGATGGGCGTCCAGCGCCAGACCCGCGAGGACGGTTCTGTGCGGACGGTCGTGACGCGCGCCTCGGCCACGGGGCTGCTGTTGCTGCCTGGCGGGCGCGACTGGAGCCTGGAGGTCATCGATGAGCCGACCTCACTGACGCTCGTCGTGCTTCAGGAAACCCCGCCAGTGGGCACGACGCTGGACGTCTGGGAGCCAGTCCGCTTCGTGGGTGGTGTGGACTTTGGCCGGATTCCCCCGCATCGCCAAGTGGCGGTGCGCCTCGGCACGGGACCGCGGGAACTGCCGTCTGCGCGGGTGCGTCGCACGCGGGATTCGCAGCTTCGCGTAGACCCGACCGAGGACGCTCCCTGGGGGCTGAAGCTCCGGCCCGCGCCGCGCGATTGGCGCATCATCTCGCTCGATGAAGGCGGTATCTATACGTCCCCGTGGATGCTCTCGGAGTTCGAGCCGCAACTGCTGGCGACCTCCGCCACCGGCACCGCAGGGCTTGCGGAGGGAACCTTTGACGGGCTCACGCCGCGCGAGACCCGGAAGCTGCCGATCAGGCTGCTGCCGCTCACCGCGCTGGAAGTCAGCATGGACGCCCCGCCGGACACGGAGCCACTGGCGGTGGCGCTCGGCATCCGTGACGCCAAGGTGGACCCCGCATGGGCCGACGAGGTGGCGCCGATCATGAGCGTGATCGACGTGGTGAATCCGGCGCTTTCCGATTTCCTCGCCAGTCGCGGCAACGAGTTCCTCGATCCGGAGCGCCCGCTGCGCCTCGCGCCGCTTCCCCCCTTTGTCTCGATGACACTGGTGGCGCGCGGCATGACGCCCGCCCAGACGCCGGTGCGGGAACTGTCGGTGCCTTGGGGGGAAGTCACCCGCGTTCACTTTGACGTCGCCGATCTGTTCCCGACGGTGCGCAGCCGCGCCCGCGTGTTCGGACGCATCACGGTCGAGGGCACCGGCGAACCCGCCGCCAACATCCGCCTCACGCTGAGCCACGCGCTCGGCAAGCACGAGGCCGACACGGATAGCGATGGGCGCTATTCATTCACGGATGTACCGACGGAACAGGAGATGAGTGTCTTCATCGAGGCCTATGACGAACGAACGCCGCCGCGCTTTAGCAGGTCGCTCACCGAGCCCATCGACGCGATCCCCGTCGACCAGATCGAGGTGGTGAAGAACTTCGAGGTGCCAGGCTTCCGCTGGCTGATCGTGGAGGACCCCGCCGGCGACCTGAAGGCGGGTGCCGAGGACACGGTCATCGTGGCGCTGGAGCACCAGCAGGACGGCGAATGGCGCGATTTCACGCGGGTGCTCGACTTCAACTTCACGGACGAGGGCTGTGAGGCGGAGATTCGCATTCCCGGCGCCTGGCGCGCCAAGGCGCTCGTGGGCGACGGCTGGATTGAGCGCCGCAGCGGCGAGACGACCTTCGGCCCCACCGACTCCGAGCGCCGCGTGGTCTTGGCGCCCGCGGCTGATGGAGCCACGCCGCGCCAAATGCGCGTGCTGCTCCCGGACGGGAACCCTGCAGTCGGTGTCACTGTCTTCATGGCGCCGCGGTTTCCGGACGCACAACCCTTCGAGACGATGAGTGATGCGAACGGCAACATGGCGACGCCGCCCACGACCTTTAACCAATTCCGGGTCCGCGTGGACATGGAGTTGCTCGAGTTCGGCGGCGAGGTGACCGTGACAAAAGGAAGCGTCGGCACCATCCAGCTCCAGCGCGTCGTGCAGGAGCCGCAGGCAATCCCCTAGATTCCGCCCAGGTGTTCCGTCCCGTTGAGCAAGCGAACGCGCGGCGTGCCGCTGGCGGGGAAGTCGATGACGTTGCGGCAGCAATAGTCCTGCTCGAAGGTGAAGAGCGACTCGAGCGGCAGGCGGAGTGCCTCGGCCAGGATGAGGCGATTAGGCCCGCTGTGGGCCGTGATGGCGATCTGTTGGCCACGGTGTCGGTCGAGGATGCTGTGCAAAAAACCGATCACCCGGTGGCGCACATCCTGAAAGTTCTCGGCCCCGCCGGGGACGCGCATGGTGAAGCGATTGGCCTCGTAGCGCCGGTGTTCGTCGGGAAAGCGATCCTGAATTTCCTGCCAGGTTAGCGCCTGCCATGCGCCAAAGTTGCGCTCGCGAAGGGCTGGGGTAACCGTCGGCGCCAAACCTTGATGACGCGCGATTGATGAACCCAGATAATGGGCACGCCGCAGGTCGCTTGTGTAGACGCGGGCAAATCGCTGATTCGCAAGCCAGGCTCCGGCCGCGTCAGACTGGCGAATCCCACGCTCGGACAGGCGAACGTCCATCTGTCCGTATAGACCGCGTGCATCCTCCGGGTGAACTTCCCCGTGGCGCAGCAGGACAATCCGCGTGACGTCGGCAGGAATCATCGATCCACCGTGAGGCGAACCCGGATCTGCCGCGATCCGTGCATCTCCATCGCGGGAAGGACGGTCCGCTTCTCCATGCCATCGACGGCGATGCTGAGCATTCCCATCTTCGGGACGCTGATGGTGGCAACACCGGCAGAATCGCTGGTCGCGTGGTAGACCTGCTCTCCCGCGCCGGGGACGTCGCCCTGTTGGCGATGAACGAACGTGACGGCACGATTCACGACGGGCGCCCCGGACTTTTCAATCAACGTCACCTCAACCAGTGCGGACTGAATCCCGCGGCTGGGAGGCGCGGAGATGTCGATCCCCTCGGCCTGGCGCTCACGAGTGGTCATCGTCAGCAATCCGCCGACGATGACTGCGGGGATCAGGAGCGCCCCGGCGAGTGGAAACCAAGTAAGTTTGGGAGACGGGATGTTGGCTGGCATGAATGGAACCTTTCAGGCACCGCTAGGCAAACAGAATGCCGGACCGCGGCGCAACTCGACAGAACAGCATCCGGGCCGACCGTCAGGAGGAAGAGGCTTGGCGGGTGCCCGCCCGACCAGATGGCCCATCGGCGAGCAGTTGCTCGTAGAACTTGATGGTGTCGGCAATGAGACGCGACTCGGTGAACTCCTCGCGGATCATGTGCTGGGCGTTCTCGGCAAGTCGACGCGCAAGAGGCGGGTCGTCCATGATTCGCACCATCGCGTCGGCGAGCGCGTTGGGGTTTTCCGGCTCGACAAGGAGCCCTGTCTGCTCGTGCCGCACCGAGTCAGGAATGCCTCCGGTGTTGGTGGAGACGACAGGAAGGCCGACCGTCAGCGCCTCCAGGATCGCGGTGCCCAGTCCCTCCTCGCGTGAGGGAAGCACGTAGGCATCGAGCGAGTGGAGTACGGAGGGCACATCCTTGCGGAATCCGAGGAAAGTCAGCACGTCGGAACCAAGGTCCAGCAGCCGTGCCTGCGCCTCCAGGTTGGCCCGCTCCGAGCCATCGCCTCCGATGACCAGATGCACTTTGGGGCGGCGCTTACGAACCTCAGCGAAGCCCTTGAGGAGCACATCAAGCGCCTTTTCGCGCCGCAGGCGGCAGGTGACACCCCACAGGAAGGCGTCCTTGGGGACGTTGGCGAACTCAGCGCGGATCGAGGGAAGGGCCTCATCGAAGCGGGGAATGTCGGGGACGGAACGAATGAGCGCCCGTGGCTTGCGAGCCAGACCGGGGAACGCGGCGATCTGTCGGTCAGTAAAGATGGAAATCGATTCGTAGGCGTCGACACCTTGATAGAGCCAGCGGTTGGCACGGTGCGGCTTCCACACCCAGGTGTTATGCTTGGTCCGAATGGTGATGGGAAACCCGGGTCCGAAGGTCTTCCTCGCCGTCATGGCCAGCCACGTGTCCTGGCTACCATGCAGGTGAATGATGTCGGGCTTGAAGCGGCGAATGTCGCGGACGAAGCGCTTGAGGTCCGGCAGGAAGTGCCAGATTTGAGCGGGGGGCTTGAACTCATAGCCGGGAAAGCAGGTCAGTCCCGCCTCCAGCCCCTTCTTGTGAAGTTGCGAGACTTCGGGGACGGCGAACGCAACGTCGTGTCCGGCCCGTGCGGTGCCGAGGGCCTCGGTCAGGATTCGGTTCGACTGGCCACCCCAGCCGCGCAGCATGTTCGTATGAAGGATTCTCAAGGGTCTCTGGGCTTCCACTTACCGCGATTCTTGAACTGATGCAGCCAATGATAAACCGGCGAGAGCATGTAGCGAAAGCGGATTCCGACACGGCCCGGCTGGACCATGGCCCGCTTCAGGAGGAAGCGCTCCCCCGCTGCGTTCCGATTGCCGCGAATCGTGGAGACGGCGCAGCGATAGCCCGCCTCCCCGACGAGTTCCACCACGCGCCGGTTCCAGTTTCCGTAGGGATAACAGAAGGTCGGCACGGCGATGCCAAGCGCGTCCTCAAGGCGGACCTTGGAATCGATGATCTCGCGCCGCATTTCCGGCTCGGAAAGTCGCGCCAAGCGTGGATGGGTCATGCTGTGGCATCCGATGGACATTCCCGCGGCAATCATCTCGCGCATCTGCGGCAGGCCGACGAATCCACGCTCTCCCGCAAGGCTGGGCCCGGCGATCACGAAGAAGGTCGCCCCGTGACCGGCCTCCACGAGCAGGCGCAGTCCGGGCTCGAAGTTGTCCCAGTGCCCGTCGTCGAAGGTCAGCCAGATGGCTCGTCCGTCGGAACGCCCCGACTCCACGCGGTCGCAGGCCTCCTCCGCGGAAAGGCTCTTCATCCCGAGTGCGCTCAAGGCGGCGAGCTGGGCACGGAACTCCTCCGGCGGCACATAGAGGCCACGGTGGCGGGGCTCCACTTCCGGCGTCGCCTCGCCCAGATAGTGATAGGTCAGGATGGGAAACAAGCTACCGGTTGGCCTCTATTTCTGCTTCCCCTCGATGACGCACAGGAGGACGGCGGAGGCCGCCGCCAGGCGCCGGTCGAAGTAACCCTGCGGGTCGGCGGAAAAGTCGGCGGTCATCTTCATCACGAAGGGATTACGGTTTTGCTCCATGGTGCCGACCGGGTGTCCCTTGATGGAAAACTTGAACTTCTGCGGGACGATGAGGGCGAAGAGGTCGACAATGCGACGCAGGATCGCCAATGCGCCGCTGTCTTCCTGGATCTCGCCCACCTGCTCGTCCGACTGCCCAAGGATCAGCCAAGAGTCCTGGATGATCGACTTGAGTCCCTTGCGACGGAGCGCCCCGACCTTGTACTGGCTACCGTGGCTGACATCGAACACGTCGTAGGTGGCGGAAAAGTCGATGATGTTCCGTGCACGAATGCGCAGGAGCGGCGTGGTTTCCTCGCGGTCGGCAAAGATCGTGATGTCTTCCTTCAGCTTGAAGGCCTTCATGCGGATGAACATCAGGAGTTCTTCCGACGGGCCGAAGACCTCCAGCTTGGCGCCGACGAGTGTCAGGATGTGGCGCCGGATGCGGTACTGGTTGTGGCGGAAGGCGGGATGCAGCTGGGCAAAGTGCGGTTGATTCGAAGCAGCCTGAAAGCTCATCGGCAGAGGCTCCCTGTCACGTTTGTTGGAAGGTGGCGAAAGAATCATCGGAGGGCAATTGCCATTCGCATTGGCGAGCCAGGACAACGCTTCCCGTTGCGCCTTCCGGCGGAGTGGTCGCTGATCGTAGGGAATTCATGCGAGGTTCGGCGTCCGAATGACAACAGCGGTGGTGGGCAAGCGCGTCGTGGTGACCGGTGGCGCGGGATTCCTCGGCTCTTTCGTGACCGAGCGATTCCGGCAAGCGGGTGCCAAGGTCATCGTCCCTCGCTCCTCCCAATACAACCTGACGCACGAGGAGGGGGTCGACCGCCTCTTCCGCGAGCACGAGCCTGAGATCGTCGTTCACCTGGCCGCGACCGTGGGTGGAATTGGCGCTAACAGGGAGAACCCCGGGCGCTTCTTCTACGAGAACGCCGCGATGGGACTCCATCTGGTGGAGTACTCCCGCCGCGTTGGCGTGGAGAAGTTCGTGTGCATGGGGACGATTTGCGCCTATCCGAAGTTCACCCCGGTTCCCTTCCGCGAGCAGGACCTCTGGAACGGCTATCCCGAGGAGACCAACGCCCCTTACGGTCTCGCGAAGAAAATGATGCTGGTGATGCTGCAAGGCTATCGGCAGCAGTACGGGATGAACGGCATCTACCTGTTGCCGGTGAACCTGTATGGACCTCGCGACAACTTCGACCCGAACTCCTCCCACGTCATTCCGGCGCTGATCCGGAAGTGCGTCGAGGCGGTCGACAGCGGCGCTCCGGACATCACGGTCTGGGGTACGGGACGGGCCACGCGCGAGTTCCTCTATGTGGAGGACGCCGCCGATGCGGTGCTCCGCGCGACCATTCAGTATGACTCCCCGGAACCGGTGAACATCGGTGCCGGCTTCGAGATCTCCATCCGTGAGCTGGTGGAGTTGATCGCCCGCGAGACGGGCTTCACGGGAACCATCAAGTGGGATTCCAGCAAGCCCGACGGGCAGCCGCGCCGGATGCTCGACACGAGCCGCGCCGCCGAGCAATTCGGCTTCCGCTCCACCACGGGCTTCGAGGATGGCCTCCGCCGCACCATCGCCTGGTATCGGGCGAATCGGACTCGCTGAAGCATCCCCCTAAGGCATGTTCGGTGCTGTGCAACCTCGGTGGGAGCGACTCGGCTTGCATCGCCGGGAACTGCCCCTCCACCATCCCCGCCGTCCAGCACTCGGAAAGGACTCCGCCATGAAAGCAGAACACCTCCTCGCCCAGCTCCGCGAACAGTACAAGGAATGGGAGGACGACAAGGACAGCATCGAGTATCAGGCCCTGTTCCACGCCTTCTGTTTTGTCAGCTACAAGATGGGCGATTTCCAGAAGTACCTCGACGAAGTGACGAAGAAAGGAAAGAAGGACGGCGAGTAACATCGCCCGGTCCGCCGAACGACTCATGGTTGTTACCCGTTTCGCTCCCTCCCCCACCGGCTTCCTGCACCTGGGTGGCGCCCGCACGGCGCTCTTCAGCTGGCTTTGGGCACGCCACAATGGCGGCAAGTTCATCCTCCGCATCGAGGACACGGACGTCCAGCGTTCCACCGATGCCTCGACGGACCAGATCCTCGATTCGCTTCGCTGGCTCGGTATCGATTGGGACGAAGGCCCCTACTTCCAGTCCCAGCGCCTCCCGATCTATCACGACCACCTGCGCCAGCTCTGGGAGAAGGACGCGATCTATCCGGCCTTCGAGTCGAAGGAGGAACTGGACGCGGCACGCAAGGAGGCCGAGGACGCGAAGCGCGAGTACGTCTATACGGGAACCTCGCGGGGCCTCAGCCACGCCGAAGCACAACGTCGCCTCGACGCGGGCGAGCCGTTCGCCTGGCGATTCCGCACCCCGACCGAGGGCTTCATCGAAGTCCCGGAAACGCTCCGTGGCGACAACGACGTGAAGTTCGCCTGCTCGGAAATCGGCGACTTCATCATCAACCGCATCGGGACCTGGGAAAATCCGGGAATGCCGCTCTACAACTTCGTCTGCACGGTCGACGACGCGCTAATGGGCGTGACACATGTGATCCGCGGCGAGGAACACCTCAACAACACGCCGAAGCAGATCCTGTTTTACCGCGCGCTCGGATTCCCGCTGCCGACCTTCACGCACCTGCCGCTGGTGCTGAAGAACAACAAGAAGATGAGCAAGCGCGACGCCGACGCAGATGCACGCTTTCCCGTGAGCGTCTCCGGGCGCCGCGATCTCGGCTACTTCCCCGAGGCGACGGTGAACTTCGTCGCCATGCTGGGTTGGAGCTTCCCCGGCGACAAGGAACTCTTCACGGTGAACGAACTGGTCGACGCGTTCGTGCTCGACCGACTGGTGAAGTCCGCCGCGAACTTCGACGAGGACAAGTACCTGCACCACAACGGTTGGTACATGCGGAACCTGCCGCTGGACACCATCGTGGAGCGCGCGCTGCCGTTCATCCGCGCGGCGGGCCTCGACGTGGACAGCCGTCCCGCCGAGTGGACCCGCGCGGCCATCGCGCTGGTCATCGAGCGCATGCGCCTACTGGCGGAAATCCCCGCCGCCATCGAGTACCTCTTCAACGAACCGACCGGCTACGAGCCCAAGGGCGTGAAGAAAGTCTTCGGCGAGGAAGGGGTCGCAGCGCTGCTGAACGAGGCGGCCGGCCTTTTGGAAGGCGTTTCCGACTGGCGAAAGGAAGCCATCGAGGAACCGCTCCGACTCCACGCGGAGGCCCGTGGAATCGGCCTCGGCAAGATCGCGCAGCCGATCCGCCTCGCCGTCACCGGTCGCACCGCCAGCCCGGGCTTGTTCGAAGTTCTTGAGTTGCTGGGTCGGGATCAGACCATAATCCGTATTCGGCGCGCGGCGGAGGCCATCCCGGCCCTCCTCGCCGCCAATCCAGGCTGAGTCACCTCCAGAGGTCACACCCCCATGTCGCTGAACATCCCAGAGCTTATCCGCCGCAAGCGCAACGGCGAGGAAATCCCCGCCGAGGAACTCGAGCAGCTGATCGACGGCTTCGTCGATGGCGAGGTCGAGAACTACCAGATCTCCGCCTTCCTCATGGCGGTCTATCATCAGGGCATGTCGCCCGACGAGGCCGCAGCGCTAACCCGCTCCATGATCAACAGCGGCGACAGCTACGACCTGAAGTCCATCATGCGCCCCAAGGTCGACAAGCACTCGACCGGCGGCGTGGGCGACAAGCTCTCACTGATCCTGGCTCCCCTCGTCGCGACCACCGGCGCCGTGGTGCCGATGGTGAGCGGACGCGGCCTCGGTCACACGGGCGGCACGCTCGACAAGCTGGACAGCATCCCCGGCTATCGCTGGGACATCGACGAGGCGACCTTCGAGAAGCAGCTCTACAAGGTCGGCTGCGCGATCATCGGCCAGACCGCCAACTTCGTCCCGGCGGACAAGAAGCTCTACGCAATGCGCGACGTGACAGCCACCGTGGAGAGCATCCCGCTTATCTGCGCGTCGATCCTGTCGAAGAAGGTCGCGGCCGGCACCGACTATCTGGTGATGGACGTGAAGTGCGGCAGTGGTGCCTTCATGGAGACGGTGGATTCGGCGCGCGAATTGGCGAAGGGGTTGGTCACCATCGGTACGGCGCTGCGCAAGCGTGTCAGCGCGCTCATCACGCAGATGAACCAGCCTTGTGGCATCGAGATCGGCAACGCCAACGAGGTGCGCGAGAGCATCGACCTGCTGAAGGGGAAGGGCCCCGCCGATGCGCGCGAAATCACCGTGCGCCTCTGCATGGAAATGCTTCGGCTTGCAGGCATCGAGGAAAATGCCGCTGCCGCCCGCCAGCGTCTCGAAAAGGCGCTCGACGACGGCACGGCCCTCGCCAAGTTCACCGAGTGGATCGTGGCCCAGGGCGGCGACCCGCGCGTGATCGACGATTACAGCCTGCTCAAGGTCAGCGACAAGCGCCACGAACTCAAGTTCGGTCGCTCGGGCTACATCCAGAAGATGAACGTGCGCCAGATCGGCGTGGCGGCCAACACCCTCGGCGCCGGACGCATGAAGGTCACCGACACCGTCGACACCACGGTCGGTATCACTTGCCCTTGGAAGGTCGGCGACAAGGTCACGGCCTCTGACTTCATCACGCTGATCCACAACGACCGCGGCCTCGACGAAGCCGCCAAGATGGTGCAGAACGCCATCGTCATTGGCGACGAACCGGTCGAGCGCCTCCCCCTGATCATCGAGGAATTCCGCGCATGAGCCAGCGGGAGAAACTCTCCGACACCACTGGATTGACGCAGCTCGGCGGGGGGGCCAGCAAGCCCTCCCGCACCATCGAGACCTTCCCCTTCCGCCACGCCGCCAACAACACCGTGGTGACCTTTCGCTGCACCGAGTTCACCTGCTTCTGCCCGCTGACCGGCCAGCCCGACTACGCCACGATCGACATCCGCTACCAGCCGTCGGATCGCGCCATCGAGAGCAAGTCGCTCCGCAACTACCTGTGGAGTTATCGCGATAGCGGGGTCTTCCACGAGGACGTCGCCAACATCATCCTCGACGATCTGTACACCCAGTGCACACCCACCTGGATGGAGGTCACCGTACACTTCAGCGTGCGCGGGGGCATCGCCATCGATGTCGAGGCGAGCCGTGGTAAACGGACAAGCTAGGCAAAAACCTCCCGATTAACTTCCTGAAAAATCCCCGTTGACTCAAGGGACTCCGAGACGCAAGGTCGAGCAACATTCAATCTAGTTGCAACCTTATCATCACTGCGCAAGGAGTCCTTCTCGTGATCCGTTCCTCGGTGACCTCTGTTGGCCGTAACCTGCCCGGGAGGCGCGGGCCATTCCTGCGCAAGGCGGCTCTGCTTCTGATGCTCTGCGCGGTGGGGACCTCCTGCACGACCGTCCATAGAAATGACAAACAGCGACTAAGGACCGTCCTCGAGGATGTCCAAGGCGCGAAGCTACGCCCCGTCATCCGCCTCGACACCAGCCGCAAGGACCTGCTCCCCGAGTCGAAACTCCCGGTCGTTGCCTATTGGGAGAAGGAGCAGCAGTTACTGGATGAATTCCAGTACACGGCAACGCGGAAACGGGAGAAGATCAAAGTCGATTGGGAGGAGAAGAAGCTCGAGTACGTCGCGCTCGACGTGCTGATGCTGCGCTGGGCCGTGGCACCGATTGCGTGGATCTATTTCCCAATCAAAACAGAGGATGCGGCAGGGCTGTACACGATGCCGCCCATCGACTTTTTTGGGCGAATATTCGGCGACGGTCTTCGCCGCCAGCAGGATGACATTCTGGGCGTTGACCAGGCGCCGGAGCGACTGCGCAAGGCCGATCCGCCGCGTGGCGGCATGGAAGGCGCCTACTTCCTCAACATCGCCGATTGGTTTGGTTGGTTTGTGCCCTTCTATCCGATCTACGGCGTCGAGACATTCAGCGAGGAGACTCCGGCCGGGACTCCGACGATCGCGACTGAGCCCTCCGGCTACACCCGCTGGGTCGAAGCCAGGCCGATGACACCGGAGGAGTTCTCCCGGTATCAGGTGAGCATCAATGGGGTCCCTGTCACTGACCCGCCGACCGTCACCGCCGAGGCCGACAGCAATCGTCTGAGGATCGACCTGCGCGACGCGCTGGTCAGCACGGTGGGGCGCGACGACCTGATCAAGATTACCCTTTCCGAGCCAAAGGCGTCGGAAGCGCTGGTTGCGTTCGCGGTGGCGGCCCGTGACATCGGCGTCAGCTGGGAATACCCGCAGGATGGCGCGAGACCGACCCTCGTCACGCGCGTTGTCGATCGCCGCAGCAAGTCGGATGTCCTCGAGTTGGGCAAGGAATACACCATCCAGTTCGAGATCGAAAACACCGACAAGGCCTTTCCCGCCCGCAACCTGACGACGACGCTGACGCCGAAACTGGGCGCAAGCCTGGGCAGCCGCATGTCGATCCAGGGGCACCGGATCGACCGGCTCGACCCGGGACAGAAGTGGACCATCAGCTATCCGGTGCGCATGGAGCGCGCGAGCCAAACCGCCAGCGGCGGTGCCTTCGACGCAGCGTTCGAACTGAAGATCGACGATCACTACAAGAACTCGTGGACGGAGTCGGCGGTCCTCGGCTCGGTGCCGCTCCCAGACCCCGCCAATCTGGTCGTGGTCGCGGCAGCAACGGCGCGCATGGCGGAGGACCGGGGCCAGGCGGGCGTCGTGGAAAAGGGTGATCGCGTTTCGCTCGGCGTCACCGTGCGGAATACCGGGGCTTCCCCCGGCGAGGGCTGTCGGATGGATGTCGAATCGCTTTCCATCCCCGGTGTCGGTTCCCTAGAGGACGTCACCGTCAGCCCCTCGTACCTCGGAAGTATCCCTCCCGGCGGGCAGGTTCTTGTGTATTTGACCGGCACCGTCCCTGCAAACGTCGTGGCATCCACGCCGCTGAGCATCGATTACAAGTTGTCCGTGAAGGAAGGTGACTCCACCAGGGCCGACCTTTCCGCACAGGCAGGGCTTGAGGTTGCCACTCCAACGCAGATTGTCCGCACCGAGCAGGTGAGCGCGGACGTGGAGCGACTGAACCTGTTGCTTGCAGATGCGAACAAGCAGTTGGAGTCACAGGCCAGCCAGCTTGAGACGATGCGGTCCGATCGCGCTACATTGCAGAACGACCTGTCGCGCGCGAGAGCCGAGCAGGAGGAGACTCGCCGAAAATTGCAGGATCAGCAGGGTAAGGCCGTCGCTAAGAATGAGGCCATCAAGGACGAGTTGGCGAAAGCCAACGAAACGATCAGGGAAGTTACAGCCCGCCTCACCGTCACCCGCGAGGAACTCGACCGACAGGCCCAGGCCGCCAACAAATCCGTCGAAGTTTACACGAACGAGTTGGTCGCCACGTCACAGGCGGCAGAGAAGAAGGCGGAGGCGTTGAGCGAGGAGCGAAACGCCCTGGAGCAGGAAATCCTGAGGCTGCGGGAGAGCGCGCTGGCGACAGCCCGGGAGCAGGAACAGAAGGTCGCCGATCTGGAGTCGCGCGCCCGCCAGGCCGACGAGAAGCTCCAGCGGGCTGAAGCGGAACGTCAGGAGGCCTTGCTTCGGAGCAACGACCTGCTGGCGCAGTTGACCGATGCGAAGGCAACGATCACCAAGCTATCGGCGGAGATGAAGGAACTCTCCGGCACGTCGGCCGCCAACGAGGAAAAACTCGCCGGGGCCCGGGCAGAACTCGCGGCCAAGGACCGACTGATCGCCGAACAATTGGGAGCCTACGCGAAGGCATCAGCCTACATCCGCGCCGATCTGGACAAGAAGCGCATCGAATTGGCGAGCCTGCAGGAAACGCGCAGCGCCGTCTCCGAGGGACTTCGTCGCCGCCGCGCGAACTCGCGAGCACTGATCATTGGCGTCAACGACTACTCCCAGCTGCTTTCCGGCGAGCACGTGGAATGCGTCGCCCAGAAGTGGAACCTGAACTTCGCAGCGGGTGATGCCCAGCGCATCAAGGCACTCATCACGGATCCCAACAGCGGGATCGTGGATGAAGGCCGTGTAACGATGCTGCTGGACAAGGATGCAACCTCGGCAAAGATCACCGAGTATTTCGATGAGCTCTTCGATGATGCCCGTAGCCGCAAAAGCGGAATCAATCCGGGCGAGGGCCTGCTCTTTGTCTACTTCGCCGGGCACGGTTTCGACAATAGCCTCCTGCTGCACAGTTCCCGCTGGGAACCGCCCCAGAGCGGTTGCCCGGATCAGAGCCCGACGACGGGTGAGGAGATCCGACGCGCCTTCCCGCTCGCGACTCTGAAGGATAAACTCTTGGAAAGTGGTTATCGCCAGCGGATCGTGATGATCGATGCCTGTGACATGGGCAAGAAGAGCACGGTGCGGCCCGTCAACGATGTGGACCTGACCACCATCCCGGCGAACCTGTACGCGCAACGGGGAGTTGGTTTGATTAGTCGCGCGGTTGGTCGCCCCGGGACCGAGCAGACCAGCGCGCAGTTGGAGAACGTCGATGCGGACTCGCGCGTGGTGAGCTACGGCACGCTCAGCGTCCGTGAGGATTTTACGGACGCGTCGGAAGTGCTGAGCGAGGGCGTCGGTATCTTCTACGCCTCGCAGAACAAGCAACCGGCGCTTGAGCTCTCCAACCTCCGCGCAGGGCTGTTCACGCACTGTGTGGAACTGATTGCCGGGACCCGCGCGATGCGCGCGCTGTCCGAGGATGGTCAGGAGGAAGAGGTGTCTGCCGACGGCGACGATGGCATCCTGACCTTTGGCGAGTTGGTCTTCGCGGTCGATGCCCAGATGAAATCCGCGAGCAGTTCCCTCGGAATGAAGACCCCGCTTTCACCGGTATTTGACGGTCCCGTTGGTTTCCCGGGACGAATCCCCCTGAGCGTTGGACCATCGATCCGGGAAGCGCGGTTGAAAGAAGAGATCGAGGGGCTTGAGGCGCTCATGCGCGCTGGCAACTGAGCCCGGCATCCATCGCCTGAGGGTGCAGCGCCGCGGCCGCCCCCCGGGTCGTCGCGGCGCTTTTCCTTTACACTCCATCCCCCCTTCTTCACCCATGGCGTAAGGAAGGGGGGGGCATGGACTGGGTCACGCAACTTTGGCTGGTTGGCGGGAACGTCATGTCGATCCTCGGCTTTCTGGCAGCGTTGGTGCTGCTGGGGAGGGTTCGACAGCGGCGCACCCACCCGGGGACCACGCTGGCGTGGATCCTTGGCCTCCTCTTCGTTCCCGTCTTCACACTACCGCTGTATCTGAGCTTTGGCGGTCGTCGACTTATCCGGCGGGCGGCGCGGAAGGAGAAGCTCCATCTCCTGCGTCCGCTCGGCGTGGAAGGGTTCCGTCCCGTCGGTCCCGTGCAAACCGCGCTCTTCTCACTCCAGACGGCGCCGCCTGCGACGGCCGGGAACTGCGTGGAGCTGCTGACCAGCGGAGAGGGGGTTTTTGGACGTCTCGTGGAGCGCATTCGGTCGGCGCGCCGGTCGATTCACTTCGCGACCTTCATCCTGACCAACGACGAGACGGGGGCGGCGAGCCTTCGCGAATTGGCGGCCCGGGCCCGCGACGGTGTGCAGGTGCGCCTCCTCATCGACGGCATGGGCTCGTTCTGGCTGGGGCGCCGCGCGCTCCGCGAGTTGGAGGCAGCGGGCGGCGAGGTGGCCGTCTTCCTTCCCGTGCTCCCCTTCCGGCGGAAATGGGCGGCGAACCACCGGCTTCATAGAAAGCTGTATCTGTTCGACGGGCACGAAGCCATCGTCGGCGGGCACAACTTGGCGTCCGAGTACCTGGGCCCGACTTTCAGCGAGGCGCGCTGGGGCGATACGGCTTTTCTAGTGGAAGGACCCTCTGTGGTCGCCATGGAGGAAATGTTTGCCGCTGACTGGGCATTCGCCTGCGGTAGGGAGTTGGAACCGCCGGCCGAGACACCTCCCCCCGAGAACGGATCCCAGATCGTGCAGGTGGTTGCGAGTGGTCCCGATGCGGAGAGCGATGCCTTTCAGGACGTGCTACTGACGGCGATGACGCATGCGCAGCAACGGCTCTGGGTGGTGACCCCGTATTTTGTTCCCGACGACACGGTGCTGCGCCTGCTCTGCCTGATGGCGAGACTGGGGCGCGACGTGCGCCTGATCGTTCCGGCGCGCTCGAACCACCTGCTGGCCGACCTGGCGCGTCGTGCCGCGGTGCGCGAATTACTAGCTTCCGGTGCCAAGGTGCTGCTCTACAAGCCACGGATGCTCCACGCCAAGATGCTGCTGATCGACGATGCAGTGGCATCGGTGGGGTCGACCAACATGGATATGCGGAGCTTCTTCCTCAACTTCGAGGTGGCGTTGTTCGTCTATACGCCCGGCGCGGTGGATGCGGTGGCGCGCCACATCGAGACGCTCCAGCGGGATGCGGAGCCGCTGGTTCGCAAGCCGATCGAGCGCAATGTGCTGGTTGAGACGGCGGAGAACGTGGCGCAGCTGCTTTCGCCCCTGATCTGAGTCGCTACAGCACAAAAGGCGCCCCACGAGGGGGCGCCAAGAGTCCTGCAATGCTTGCCTGCGACCTGAAACTTAGGCCTGCTTGGCCTTGTTGGCAGCCTTCATGAGGCGGCTGGTCTGGCGGGCGAGCTTGTTCTTCTTGATGATGTTGCGCTTGGCAGCCTTGGCGAGCTTGCTCTGGGCCTCGCTGAGGACGGCGGGGAGCAGTTCGACCTTCTTCTCGGCGACGGCGGCCTGAGCGGACTTCACCGCGGAGCGCATGTCGCTGCGGGTGGCGCGGTTGCGCACCCGACGGGCTTCGTTCTGGCGTACGCGCTTGCGGGCGGATACTTTATTCGGCACGGGGAAACTCCTCGATGTTCGGGCAACTTCAATTGGGTTCCTCGTCACAGATAACCGAGCCGTGAGAGGTCGACCGGTTCCGCAACGGGAGCGGAACAGTGCTTACGGAGGGGCCTCCGGTCAAGCCGAAATACGTTACATTCGCGCTCGGAAAACCAATGGAAAGGAGCTCCGCCCGGGGCGCCACGCCAGCCTGGTCCCGGCGGCATCTGGGGACCGGGTTTTTCCCCTTTTTCTTCCTGATTCCATCGCGAGCACGCTAATCTGCTTTACGCCGCTCTGTTCACATCGCTTTGATCGTCAGACGAAAAATCGTGCCGGGGAGCATGTCCCCCTGCCCTTGCGAGGTGCTTTGAATGAAGAAGGGTCTGTTCCTTTCCGCGCTGGTGATGCTGACAATTCACGGGGGAGCCGAGGCGCAACAGCTCGCCAACCCCGGTACGAGCCCCAGCAATCCGCTCGCAATCCTGTCGGTCCCCGACACCCGGGCGATTGAGCGGGGCCTCGACGCGAGCACTTTCGGTAACGCCCTGGCGGCGCGCTTCGGCACCGGCTGGCAGGGAGCGGAGTTGGCGGAAGTTCGTCGCTCGCTGTCCACGGTATCCGAGTCGCTCGGCATCGACATGCAGCCCGGCGCGTTCCTGACTGACCAGGTGCAGGCCTTTGACCTTTACGTGGTCGAGGTTGACGGCGTGGAGAACTACCTGATTTCCGCTCGCATGAGGGAGCCCGGGGTCGGCACCCGCATCGTCGATCGCATTCGCGAGGAAGCGACCGGTGCCTCCGGCGTTTCCGGCGGCTTTCGCGCTGACACGGTCGTGGAGCGGGCCGTCCCGAAGGGTCGCACGGTTTACCTGCCGGCGTTCGAAATCTACTTCGCCAATCTTGAATCCGGCGCGCTGCTCTACTCGACGAATCAGAAGGTGCTGGAAAGTGCCTTGGCTGATGACGGACGGGCGATGTTCACCTCCGCCTATTTCGAGCGCTTCGGAAAAGGACTTGGAGAGACGGAGGGTCAGCCCTGGATGCTGGGCGAGGTGCGCCGATTGGCCCCGCTGCTGGCCAGCGTGACTGGGATCAGTCCCTTGGCACTGGATATGGCCCTGCCCGAGTCGGCAGGGATTCGGCTGTCCATGGGACCGGATCGCGTCGAACTGGTCGCCTTCACCCCTCAGGAGGAGATCAAGGGCGACGCCCGTCGCTACGCCCTGGCCGCACCGCCGCCCGCCCTCGTGAGCACGGCCCAGGGGATTCCCTCCAAGGCGCTGGTCTCCTTCGCCACGGAGCACTTCGACGGTATTTGGTTCCTGGATTCTGTCCTCGGCGCTGTAGATCGCCTCCCGGGGCGCACGGGAACGGCTCAGTCGGTTTCAACGGCGCTCGACAAGAGCCGCTCGGACCTGGGCTTTGATCCGCGCACCGATTTCATGGCGGCGCTCGGGCCCGGCCTCGCGATCTTTGTGTCTGAGTTGAAGCCTGCCGCCGATCCGCTTTCACCGCCCGAGAAGGTCGAGGCGACGCTGGTTGCCGGTGTGCGCGACATGACCCGTTTCACGCGCGTCGTGAAGCTGTTGGAGGAGCGTCTCTCTCCCCCGCCGCCCGCGCCGAAGGGGAGCGAGACCCCCGCGCCACCGAAGAACCCGATCCGCACCGAGGAGTTTGATGGTGTGCGGATTCGCTCGGTCGCTGAACCGCCCGTCGCCTGGGCGCTGACCGACACCCGATTCATCGTGGGGACTTCGCCAAGTGCGGTGAAGGACGCGCTTGAGGTGATTTCGAATCCCTCGACCTCGCTGACCGAGACGGCAGACTTCAAGGCCGCGGCCGCCGCGCAGGACCCAACCCAGACCTCGGTGCTGGCCTTCTCCGGTCGCCAACTGGCCGACCTGTTCACGACATTGCCGCCGGAATGGGCAACGGTGGTCCGCTCCGCGGAGTTCGTTTCCGTGGCCACGGCGTACCGTCCCGAGGGCGCAAAGACACAGGTCACGATCCTGACATCTCCGGCGAAGTAATCGCCAGATCGAAGGGACCAGCGCGACCCCCTGGCCGCGCTGGTTCCTTTCGCTTTTTCCCGCGATGATCACGGTTGATCTTCGCCGCCGCCCCCGGCCACCATCCGCCTAGCCTTATGTCAGGGGAGCCGGAAATGTTTGGGATTCAGCGGTTGGCAGTACTGATTCTGGCGCTCGGTCCGGGGATGGCCGCGGCGCAGACAATCCATGTCTCAGTCCTGGGCGATGACCAGGCGGCGGGAACGACCGCGGCACCGGTCAAGACCATCGGTCGCGCGATCGAGCTTGGTGGGAAGGAAATCCTTCTCGAATCGGGCCAGTATCTAAACGAAACAGGTCTTTCGATTCCGGCGGGTGTCACGATCCGCGGCGGCTATTCAGTGGTGAATGGGGCCTGGAAGGAAGGCTCACAGCGCACCGAGATCCTGAATACGGCGCTTTCAAACCAAGCGAGCGTCGTGCTGGAGGGAATCGCCGCCCAAGGCGATGATCCGGCACGGATGGAATGGGTGCGTGTGCTCGGCGGCGAGTTCAGCATCGAGCTGCGTCGCGGAGCGGAACTGCACGAGGTGGAGTTGGGCGGCGGTACTAGGGCTGCCATCGCCATCGCCGAGGGCAGCGCTTCCGAGCCGGCGCGCATTACCCGCTGTCTGGTCACCGGGGGCGAGGCCGGCATTCGCGTGCTGGGGAGTGGCTCGGCCTTCATCGACCAAACCATGACAACGAATACCTTTGGCGCAGGCCTTGATGTGACCGGCACAGGCACGGTGACCGTCCAGCGCAGCGTCTTTCAGGTCAGCTCGGTGCAGGGAGCCAGCGTCTCCGACAACTCCAACGCCAGCTTCACCAACTGCGTCTTCCGGCGAAACCTGAGCGATGGCCTTCGCCTCATCCGATCGAACGTCCCGGTGCGCGGCTGCTTTTTCGAACTGAACGAGAACGGCCTCTACACGGAGGACACGGCATTGAACCCCATCGAGAATTGTACGGTGGTGGCCTCGCGTCAGGCCGGTTTGGTCGTGACGCGCGGAACGCCGAACCTGCGACGGAACATCTTCGCCTACAACTCGACCTATGGCGTCCGCGAGGAACGCCCGGAGATCATCGTGGGGCAGCCGGCACCGCTCCCGACGGTCAATTCCTTCGAGCACAACTTCTTCTTCCAGAACTCGCAGGGCATGTACTTCGACGAGGGGACGACCAACTACAACACAGAGACCGAGCTGAACAATCAGGTCTCCAACCGCCAGACGGCCGTCGGCAATCGAGTGGCCGATCCGATTTTTGCGAACCTGGCCACGGGCAACTACCGCCTGACGGCCGCGTCTCCCGCCATCGACAAGGTTGTCTATACGGGCGAGTTGACGACGGACCAGCAGGGCAATGCGCGGGCCATCGACATCGCCGGTGTCGGTGTCGAGGGCGCCAACGCGGTGGATTCGGGCGCATTCGAGTTCCTGGGGACCAGCCAGGTGAGCGACCTGATGGCGGTTAATTACTACGATCAGTCCGTGACGACCGACCCCGATGAGCCCGGTGCGGTGCTAACGGTTCGCCGCAGCCCCATGTGGGAGTTTAATCCCTCGAACGTTTTCAAGTCGATGACCGGCACGATCCTCCCCGGCCGCATGCGTATCACCTCGGTGCAGGACCAGTCGGTGGCCTTTGGCCTGCGGCGGGCCGGGGACGTGTCCCAGCCGAACGGCAAGGTATTGCGCATTCGCAGCCGCATCGCGGCGCGGGGCGATGCTCCGCGCATGAGCATGCGCCTGCGTACGAACTGGGATCTGCGCTACGACTCGGCAGTGCTTCTGACGGTCGACGGACCGCAGGCTTTCGCTCCTCCGCCCGGCGGGCGCGAGTACTCGATGCTGGTGGACCTCGCGCAGGGGAATTACTCCACCGCGAACGCCGCTGCTCTCCCGTCGATCCCCTATCTCTTCAACCTCGACACCATCGACTTCGTCCCCAACGTGCCGCGTCCGTCGCTTGATATGGAGTCGCTTCAAGTCGACCTGCTGGACCGCACGACGTTGCTGTCTCAATTCACGCAGCAAGTCGCCAGTTGGACGTTTGCCAGTGGAAGCGAGGGTTGGGTCGCCGAGGACCCGATCCCCGGCTACGGCTCACCGATCCTGCGCCACAGTGCGGCCAAGGGCGCGCTGGAGCATGCACAGCTCCAGTTCTACAGCTACGGCACCTGGGCAGCACCGCTGGTCGATCTGGCACCGGGGACGGACTTCCTGATCCGCTTCCGCGTCTCGAGCGACCGGCCCAAGGAAACCGCCACCAGCTTCCGCGTGCGCGCCAGCGACAAGGCATTCATGAGCACCAACGAGCTTGTCATTACGGCCATCGCCAATGGAGACGCCGTCCCGGTCCCTGAAGGGCGCGACTATACACTCCTCGGCACCGTGAGCCCCTCCGCCGTCGAGAACGGCCTGCGATTCTATTGGGATCTATACGGCTTCGACAACGAGACGCGGGGCGGCAGCATCTTCCTTGAGCAGGTCACCATCTTCACCAAACCGAACCCATGACCCAACCGAACGACCGCTTTCCCCAACCTCCGCGCGGGCATCGCGACTGGTATGCCTACGAGGCCATCCGCGCCATCCCGCGCCTGACACTGATGGTCGACAAGAATCAGTACAGCCCGACCTACGGCTGTTTCGACCGCAGCTTCTGGCACTATCGCACCATGGATTTCCCCTGCGGCATGAACCAGGAGTTCGTGCTGCCGCTGGCGCTCGTCTACAAGCAGCAGTTACCGGGGAATCCGTACTTTGGTCGTGAGCGCTTTCGCGAACTGGCGCTGGCCGGCATCGCCTACGCGCGGAAGGCGTCGTATCCGAACGGCACGACTGACGACTACTTTCCCTTCGAGCGGGCCATGGGAGCGCTGGTCTTCTCGCTCTACGCCATGACGGAAACGTGTCTTGAGCTGGATGAGCGCCGCGACGATTTCAACGAGTTCTTTGCACGCCGCGGCGACTGGCTGCTGAAGCACAACGAGACAGGGAAGCTCGCCAACCATCAGGCCTTCGCGGCGCTGGCGCTTTACAACGTCTTCCTGCTGACGGGCGACCGTCGTTACCGCGACGGAAGCAACGCCTTCCGTGATCTGACCTTGAGCTGGGGCTCTGGCGAGGGTTGGTTCCAGGAATACGAGGGCGCTGATCCCGGCTACCACTCATGCTCAATCGCGTTCCTCGGCAAGCTCTGGCGGAAGAATCGCGACCCGAAGATTCACAAGGTCCTCATCGACGCTTGTGACTTTGCCCACCATTTCATGCATCCCGACGGCTCCTATGCGGGCGAGTACGGCAGCCGGAACACCTATCACTTTTACCCGCACGGCTTCGAATTAATGGCGCCGTATAGCCAGAAGGCCGGCGAGATCGCGGATACTTATCTCCATCGCGGTCTCCCAGACCGCACGCGCTACTTCAACGACGACGACCGCATGGCGGCGCACTACGTCTACGACTGGATTCACGCGTGGCGCGACTACCATCCACAGCGCACCGGGCCGGTGGAGTTGCCCGCCGAGACAGAAAGCTCCTGGTTTCCGAAGGCGCAGGTCCAGGTGGTCAAGACGCCGACCTTTCACCTGGTGGCCAACGCATCGAAGGGCGCCACGTTCAAGGCCGTGGATCGCCAAGGGGCATTCGCGGGCGACAGCGGGCTCATTGGCGAGCTCGAAGACGGGACTGTGGTGGTCACGCACATCGTCGGCAAAAACCGGGTCCGCATCTCGGAGGACCGCCGCGTCCTCGTCGTCGATGGTGTGTTCCAGCGACGCCGCGCGCTCCTCCCGACGCCCTTCAAGCAGATCCTTTTCCGTATCTTCCTGCTGACGGCGGGGCGCTTCAACGCGAACGCGGTGCGCTCCTTCCTGCAGAAGATCCTCATCGTGCAGAAGGCACCGCTGCCGATCCGATTCCGGCGTCGTCTATACGTGGAGGATGACCGACTGATCGTGGAGGACTCGATCCGCAAGCCGCGCAAGGTGCGATTCAAGCGCCTGAGCTGCGGCACGGATGCGACCTCTATCTATGTGGCGAACTCCAACGTGTTCCAGGAAAGCGTGCTGGTTCCTTGGCGGCACTTCACTGCCGAGGAAGTGGAGCAGTTGAATCGCTACGGGCGATTGACCAAGCGTTGGGTATTCGAGCCCCGCTGATCAGCGACCAAACCCACGGTAGAAAAACCGGAGGGGGCGCTCCAGGCGGCGGCGCCAATGGAACTCCGTGTGCTGGTTCTGCATCGACAGGGGACGCTTGTCCTCCTTGACGGCAGACCCCTCGTAGTCCGCCGCCAGCGGGAAGAAAAGGTCGCGGCACCAGTCCAGATCCTCGCCCTCATTGAAGCCGAGGCGAAGCAACTCCAGCCGCGCGTCCAACGTGCCACGATGGCCGTCGTCCTGCATCCGCCAGTCCTGGATCCCCGAGTCCATATAGACACGGATCGGAGGCTTGGAATCGACCTGCTTCAGCACTTCGTATAGATATCTATACCGCTCGACCTCGAACCACGGGGAGAGGCAAAGCGCATTGCCGAAGACGCCCGGATTGTTCAGCGTCAGCGCGAAGCTGAGGATTCCACCCATGCTGCTGCCCATGTGCGCGACCCGCGCCGGATCGGTCGCGACGCCGAAGCGTTCGCGTGCGTGCGGCACCAAGTCCTCGACGAGGAACTTCTGGTAACGGGCGAATTCCTCCGTCAGCGGGAAGTACTCCTTCATCCGCTGGGGAGAATTGTCGACTGCCACCACGACAACCGGCACGCCGAGTCGTGTGATCCACTGGTCCACGCCCCACGAGCCATAGGGCAGTTCCGCGTCGCGGTCGGTGAACTTCATCTGGGCGTCGGAAGCATAGATAACCGGATAGCCGCCGCCGTGGCTCGGGTCGTAGCCGACGGGAAGCCAGACGCGAATCTTGCGCTTTCTTCCGAGCGCCGGAGAATCGATGGAGTCGACGATTAGTTGACCGTTGGACATGGAGATTTCCTTCAGGACTGAAGGGCGCGGGCAGGAATCTTCAGTGCCCGGAGCCCGTTTTCGAATGTTTTCTCGGCTAGCTCCTCCGGCGCGAGACCCAGCGTGGCCGCAAGCGCCCTCGCCGTCTCGGCGACAAAGGCGGGCTCGTTGCGCTTTCCGCGCATGGCCTGAGGCGCGAGGTATGGCGCGTCCGTCTCGACGACGAGATGCTCGACGCCGACCTTTCGAATCACGTCACGCAGGTCACCCGCCTTGGGGAAGGTGCTCGTGCCGCCGACGCCGATGTGAAAGCCGAGGTCCAGGCCGCGGCGCGCCTGCTCGTAGCTCCCGTTGAAGCAATGGAGCACGCCGCCGATTTCCTCGGCATGTTCCTCCGCCAGGATCGCCAACACGTCGTCGTTCGAATCGCGCGCGTGGATGGAAACGGCAAAACCGAGACGCCGCGCCATGCGAAGCTGGGCGCGAAAAGCCTCGTGCTGGATTGCGATGAAGTCCGGCGCCTTGTCCCAGTAGTAATCCAATCCGATCTCGCCGAGCACCACGACGTCAGGATCGGCGAGGAGACGTTCGAGTTCCGCTTCGACCTCGCCGTCCCAGCAGCGGGCGTTGCACGGATGAATGCCCGCCGCTGCCATCACGCCACGATGGGCGCGCGCCAGCGCAATGGCGGCACGGCTCGCGGCCAAGGTGTCGCCAAGCGTGAGGATCAGCTCCACGCCTGCGGTTCGTGCGCGATCAAGGGAGCCTGCCCGATCCTCATCGAACTTGGGATCGTGGTAGTGGGAGTGAGTATCGAAGAGACGCAATGCGGGGGACGTTCCGGGAGAAAATCAAGACCGCGGAGAGGCTGCTGCCCCGCCGCGGTCGGCTTCAAGCAGAACTGGCCTCACGGCGCGGGCGGGCCGCCGCCTTCCAGTTCCTCAATGAGGATGCGCAGGCGTCCGTCACCGAGGAAGCCTTCGTTGTAGCGCAACGCGAGGCGCAGCGCCTCATCGGTGCTGCCGTATTCGCGCTCTGAGAGCACCGCCATGCGAATCGCGGCGCGGGCGTCCTCCTCGTTGTAGTCGGTCCAGTCCGGAAGCGTGATCGACTTGTCCTCGTCGATGAACGGCTGCACGCGCTCGTGCGGGCGTGCTTCCAGGGCCAGCTCGGCGGCGGCGCGATACGCGAGTCGTGCCTCCTCGGTGCGCTCCTTCTCCTTGAGGATATTGCCCTCCAGCAGCTTGAGCGCGAAGGCACGCGGGTTGTTCGCGATGCCCTCCTGGACGAACTTCAAGGCCTCATCCAGATCCTTGTTCACGCTCTGCGACTTGAGCCACCAGGCACCGATCAGGTAACCGCGCACGTTGTGCGGGTCGGTCAGCGTCATGAGGCGGTACCAGGGAAGCAGTTCCTTGCCTGTTGTGTGGACGTGTGGCTGGCTCGGGTCCTGCCACGGCTTGACGGCGCGCTGCATGACGCCGACCAAGCCGCGGAAGTCGCTTTCCGGTGGCGGGATCAAGGTACCCGGCGAACCGTGCTCATGGTCGTGGTCGTGGCCGTCATGATCATGATGATCGTGATCGTCGCCGGTTCCAGCGGCCTCTGCCTCATGCTCCACGAATTTCGCGGCAAAGTCCATGCTCCCCTTGGGCTTGTCCGCGATCTCGCCACTGCTGGCGATTTCGTCCATGTCGATGTGCGGCATGTAGGCGACGCCGGCGTGGAGGTAGCGCTCGGTTTTGATGAACATGAGGTCGCTCATGTTGGTGCGGACCTCGCCGAGGATCGTGGCGAGGGCGCTGCTGTTGCGGGCCTCGCGGTCATGCTCGTCGCGACTGCGCCCCCCCTCGTATAGACCTGGGGTCAGTCGAGTCGAAAAGATGGGGCTCATGACGAGCAGACCAAGGGCTACTGATTGCCAGAGTTTCATCGTGATGGCTCCTTTCTCTCAGAGGGGTCGCTTGTTGAAGCTGATCGCCGACAGTGCCATCGCGCAGCCGGTGAAGATCGCTCCGTAGGCGAGCAAGCCCAGGAACTGCATGGCGTCGAGCGGCCCGATTCCATCCGTGTATCGTGTGAACAGATTCATCAATCCGAAGTCGGGGAGGTAGGCCAGCACCCACTTCAGCGGCTCGCCATTGCCTGAAAGCATGGCACGCGCCTCGACCAGGTTCTTGGCCGTCGACCCGACCAGGAACCACAGCCCGAGCAGCGTCACATTCACCCCCTGGGGCATGACCAGCGAGCCGAGCAGCGAGAGCGCCGAAATCATCCCCAGCGAGACGATGCTCACGAGCACCGCCTGTACCATCATCGGGATCGAAAGGCTCGGACTCTTTGGGAAGAAGAACCACGGCAGGTACGACATGACGAGGAGCACCGCGAAGACGGCGAGTCCCGCCGCCGTGACGGCTGCCCACTTGCCGAACAGGTAGTTCTCGCGGCTCAGCGGCTTGGCCAGCAGCGGATAGATCGTGCGGTTTTCGATCTCGAAGGGAATCTGGCGCGCACCCGTGAGCAACGCCAGCAGGTGCGAGGACAGGTAGGCGAAGCTGATTCCCAGGTTCAGCAGGAAGACCAGCGTCTGCTCGTTCTCCACGCCGACGATTCCGGCGATCAGGATGCCGGTCATGTAGATCGCCATGAAGATCAGGAGTACATAGAACTCCTTGCGGCGGATCGTTTCGATCATCACGCCGCGCCCCAACAGCAGGAGGGCGTTCGCCGACGAAGGAATGGCCGTATGGGTGATCGGAGTCGCCATCACAGGGCCCTCCTGCGGAATGTGAGGAAGGCGAGGCCGTGGAATATCGCCGTATAGACAAGCGCATAGCCTGTAAGCATTCCCATCATCCCGATCGAGAGTGGCTGCCAGCCACCCGGCCCCGCGTGCACCGCCTTCTCGGTCAGGTCCAGCACGTCCAACTGCGGTAGCAGCCAGTTCAGCGCAACGATCAGCCACTTACCGAGCGGATCGGCCTCCGGATAGATGAACGTGAATGCGTTCATCATCACCGAGGCCGTGGCGAAGAAAATCACCCCGATGGTAATCGCCGCGTCCAGGTTCATGAGCATCGACAGCCAGAAGCTCATGGTCGCCAGGATCAGCATTTTGAGCATCTGGAGATAGACATACTGGAGGAAGAGGACCGCAGGAATGTCGCCGCCGATGTACTTCACGCCGACGAGGTAAATCCCCATGAACAGGGCGAAGCAGAACCCCGCGGCCAGCATGACGCCGAGCAGCTTGCCGTTTAGGAAGGTGAAGCGACTGATGGGTTTGGCCAGCAGTGGATAGATCGTTCGCGTCTCGAACTCGCGCGGCAGTTGGCGGGCGGCAAGGACGATCACCGTCAGGGCCGTCGCCGCGCTCATGATCTGGAGCGCCACCTCGCGATAGAACTTGTTGAGGCCTTCCAGCTTGAAGAAATCCACCGTCATCACGGCACCGATCAGCAGCGTCGACACCAACACGAGGGCGTATATCTCACGCCGTCGCACCGCCTCGATGAGCACACTTCGTGCAATCAGCCATTGGGCATTCATGGGAGTGCTCCTCAGCTGTTCTTCACGAGGTCGATAAAGTACTCCTCCAGAGAGCGGCTCTTGGAGGACGTGTTGTGGATCGTGGCGCCGGACTGCGCAAGCTGCGAGATCGCCTGCGAGTACGCCTCGACGTTCTCGATGCGGATGCGCCAGTGATTGCCGTCCTGCTCCGGGTTGAAGCGCGCGGCGGTCTCCGGCATCGTGGCCCCCGCGGGCAGTTGGAAGACGATCTCGAAGACGTTCAGTGGCTTCATCAGCTCGGCCACCGTGGCCGAGGTCACGATGCGCCCCTTGTGGATCATCACCACGCGATCGCAGAGCGTCTCCACCTCGGTCAGCTCGTGCGAGCTGAAGAAGATCGTCCTCCCCTCAGCCTTGAGCTCCATCAACACGGAACGCAGGTCGTGGCGCCCCACCGGATCGAGGCCGCTCGAAAGCTCGTCGAAGATGAGCGCCTCAGGCTCGGCGATGATCGCCTGGGCGATGCCGAGTCGCTGCTGCATCCCCTTGGAGAAGCTCTTGAGTAGCGACTCGTCCTTCCCGCCGAGTCCCACCTTCTCAAGCAGGCGCGGGATGCGCTCCTTGAGGTAGGCCGAACGGAGTCCCTGCAAGCCGCCGTACAGTTCCAGCAGTTCGCGGGCCTTCATGAATGGATAGTACAAGGCCACCTCAGGCAGGTAGCCGATCCGCTTGCGGCTCTCCACCGTGCCGCAGCGATTCCCGAACATGCTGACTTCGCCGCTCGTGGGGAAGACGAACCCCATGAGGGCCTTCATCGTTGTGGACTTTCCGGCTCCGTTCGCACCGATGAACCCGACGGTCTCGCCGGGCTGCACGTCGAACGTGATGCCATGCACGGCACGGTGCTTCTTGCTCCCGGTCCCATAGTCGACAACCAGATCCTTCACATCAATGACAGGCGTTGTCACAATCGACCTCCGCAGCCAATCGCAGGGTTGACCGGGGATGCTTCCCCGGACGGCGCTGATGCTTCGCGCGGATGATGCGGAATTCAGGCGCGGGCAGGAGGACCGCGGGGAGGGCGCTCGGGGAGGGCGGGTGATTCGGGGACCACACGATCCGAGACCGGGACCGGAACGGGCGGCTCGGGAACGATGACCCAGCGCACCACGGGGGCCGGGGCCTCGGGAACCGGCGCGATGAGCGAACAGAGCTCGATCGGATATTCGGGATGGTGCTCCAGCAGATCGCTGGCAAGCACCTGATGACCGGCCCATACCCCGACGGCAAGAACCATCGGGAGCAGGAAGGCAAGTCGTTTGAGCAGCGTCGATCCGTTCATGCCCCGTTGATGACGCCGCGGAGGGCCGAATGTCCAGCCGATTTTGCCCGGCATCGCGCTGCCTTCGACCTGTCTTCACTCCGTTGTTTCCCAGTTGGTGATATCGTCGTTGGTCCCCTCGGTCTTGTCGGGTCCGGTGGACGAAAGATCGAAGGTCCGCTTGTTGAAGCGGGCGTCCTTGCCGGGCGTGTAGAGGTAAGCCTGCCTCCAGGCGTCCGTGGGGATTCGCTCCATGTAGGGACCATGATAGGACTTGTCCTCCACCTCGTCGGGGTCCTTGGCCAATTCGGCCAGAGTATCCGGGAAGCGACCTGTGTCCATTTGGAAGGACTTGAGTGCGGTCGACAAGTGGGTGATCTGGGCGCGGGTAGCCTCGATGCGCGCCCTTTGGGCCTTGTCACCGAGGGTGGGCCCCACCAGCGCCAGCAAGATGCCGATGATCACGACCACAAACATGATCTCCAGAAATGTAAGGCCGGAGCGAGTCCGGCGACGGGTACATGACGTCATGACGAATGCCTCCTTGGGCAGTCGGTTGGGAGTGCAGCGCGGCAAGCGCCCGGCTCACGATTCGATGGAGTGTGCGGAGGGGTTCGGCTTAGCGGCGGTGAGTCTCCGCAAATCCACGGTGGGGATGTGGCAAGAACCGCGGGAAGGGGAGTAGGATTTCAAACAAGGCGGGCATTAGTTCTCTTTTTTCAAGCACCTACACCATCATCCCTTTTCACCATATGCTTGAGGCGTGCCTGAACGTCGCAGCTTTCTGCCACTCGGCTCTTGCCATTGGCCGCTTGACTTGTCCGGAAAAATAGGTATCTTTCCGGACAGAATCTCGGGAGTAGTCAAGGTGACGACAGAGCGGAAACTGATGGATCGAATCGATCAGAAGGGAAGAGGTTGGTGTTTCACCGCCCGTGACTTCCTTGATCTGGCTGATCCCGAGTTAGTATGGAAGGGGCTGACGCGGCTCTCAAAGAAGGGGGATATTCGCAGGCTGGGACGCGGCCTCTACGACTTCCCTCGTGAGCATCCTGAACTCGGGCTGCTCTCACCAACGCCCGAAGCCGTGGCCCAGGCGATTGCTGAACGTGACGGATCGCGTCTCCAGCCGAGCGGGGCTTATGCGGCCAATGTCCTCGGTCTCTCCGAACAGGTTCCTGCGCGGGTCGTCTTCCTGACCAGTGGCCCCGATAGGAAAGTGAAGATCGGGAATCGTGAGATCATCCTGAAGAACACGGTGCCCCGTAACCTGGCGACTGCTGGCCGGATCAGTGGCACGGTGATTCAGGCACTTCGCCACATCGGGGAAAAGCACATCACGCAAGCCCACCTCCAGCACTTGCGCGGCAAGCTGAACAAAGCGGATCGGGAACAGCTTTGGAAGGATCGTGTCAACGCCCCGGTCTGGCTGCACGCCTACCTCAAGGAAATCGCGGGAGACACCGATGCTTGAGTTCGCGAAACGCCCGCCCGCGAGTCTGGCGGACATTTTCGAAGAGTCCGCTGCGCGGCGCGGCATCACTCGCGTCATCGTCGAGAAGGACTTCTGGGTGTGCTACACCTTGCTTCAGCTCTTCACGGCGCCAGAGCTGAAGGACCATCTGGTCTTCAAAGGCGGCACGTCGCTATCCAAGGCGTTCGGCATCATCAAGCGATTCTCGGAAGACATCGACCTCTCGGTCGATCCTGCTTGGCTGGGCATCACCCGTGAGACCGATCCCGACCAAGCCGCTTCTCGAACGCAGAGAGAAAAACGTTGGAAGAAACTGGAGGGAGTCTGTATCGAGGCGGTGAAAACTCGAGTTTTGCCGGTGCTAGAGGAACGACTAAACCAGGCCTTGGGTGAACCGACACGGGGCGCCGCTCATCTGGAGTACAAGATTGATCCAGGAACCGATTCGCCCGTCGTGAACTTCCTCTATCCGACAACGATGACAGACGGCGGCTACATAGAAGCTGCGGTGAAGCTGGAGTTTGGGGCGCTGACTGACCAGCGTCCGACTGGGAGCCATCCTATTGCGCCTTGGGTTGCTGAAGACTTTCCGAAGCTGTTTGCGACGACTTCCACATCCGCCGTGGTGCTCGAAGCTGAAAGAACATTCTGGGAAAAAGCCACGATTCTTCATTCGGAATACCATCGACCAGCGGGCAAGCCGATGCGCTCAAGGCACTCTCGTGATCTCTACGATCTCGTCGCCCTCGCAAATCATGAGGCTGGAAAGCGGGCGATTCAAGACCATGCACTGCTGAAACGAGTCGTGGACTTCAAGGACCGGTACTTCCGGAGTTCGTGGTCAAGCTTTGAGGCGGCACGCCCGGGGACGTTCCGGATCGTACCGCCTGATCATCGCCTTGCCGAGTTGCGTGCCGACTATCGGCAAATGAGACCGATGTTTCTCGAAGCTCCTCCAGCCTTTGACGAGCTGATTGAGGAGCTTCGGAAGATCGAGGGACGCATCAACAGCAAATAGAAAGTGGTCCGACCGATGCGCAAAACCTTGGCAATACCATCCAAAGGACTTGACCCGACAGCGCCATTTGGAGCGGTGTAATCGTTAGCACAAACCGCCGGAGCACTTCATGATCCCAAAGCGCGACCCCGTCATCTTCCAGAACCGCCGCAACGATTGGCGGTACGGGCACCTGATCTATCAGGTCTTTCTGGACCGGTTCGAGCCTTCGAGCCGTCTCGAGTCCAAGGCGGCGCAATATCTACCGCCGCGTCGTCTTCGTGGATGGGACGAGGTTCCGGAGCGTGGGGAGTATCTGGAGGCCGAGCGCAACTCGCGGCAGGAGCTGGATTTCTGGGGAGGCGACCTGGCGTCGTTCCTGACCCGCGTCGATTACCTGAAGGACCTGGGCATCGACGTGGTCTACTTCAACCCGATCTTCGAGGCCTTCACCAATCACAAGTACGACGCCTCTGACTACACGCGTGTGGACCCGCAGTACGGCACGAACGAGGAACTGCGAGCCGTGGCGGCGGAGCTTCATCGACGCGGCATGAGGCTGTTGCTCGACGGCGTCTTCAACCACATGGGGCGTCGGGCTCCGGCATTCGAGAAGGCCCTGGCAACGGGGGAAGGGGCTGACTTTTTTGTCATCGGCGAGCAGTATCGGAACGGCTATCGGGGCTGGCGGAACGTGCGGAACCTGCCGGAGATCAACCTGGAGAATCCGGTCGTTCGCGACCGACTCTGGCGCGCACCGGGAAGCATCGTCCGTCGTTACCTGACCGAGGTTGGCATCGATGGCTGGCGTCTGGACGTGGCGCCGGACGTCGGCTTCGATTACCTGGCCGAACTGACCGCCGCGGCCCACGACGAGAAGCCCGACAGCGTGGTGATCGGCGAGTGCTGGAACTATCCCGAGGAATGGGTCCGCTGTGTGGACGGCATCATGAACATGCACGCGCGTACCATCGCCGTCGAGATGGTGAACGGGCGCATGAAGCCCTCTGTGGCGATGCGTTCCATCGAACGCATGATCGAGGACGGCGGCCAGGAGGCGCTGCTGCGCTGTCACTTCGTGTTGGACAACCACGACCTGCCGCGTCTGCGCCATGTGATGCCCGACGACCGTCGCCGCGCCCTGCTGCGCTTCCTGCAATTCACCCTGCCGGGCTGTCCGGTGATCTACTACGGCAGCGAGTTGGGCATGGAGGGCGGGCACGATCCGCTCAACCGCGCACCGATGCGATGGGACCTGCTGCGAGGAGCCAATCCCGAGTTGGAGTGGGTGCGTCGCCTGATCGCGGTTCGGCGCGAGAACGCGGCGCTCCGCATCGGAGACTTGCGGGCGCTCGACGCGGATCGCTTCTTCGCGTTCCTCCGCCTGACGGACCGGGCGCGGGAGACGTTGCTGGTGATCGCCAATCCCACGGAGGACACGCTGACCGAGGTGGTGCAGATCCGCGATTCGCGCTGGATGGACGCCGCGCCGGTGACGTGTCTCCTGAGCGGCAAGCAGGCCGTGGTGCATTGCGGTCTGCTGGAGGAGACGCTCGCCCCCTGGGAGGTGCGAATCTATCGCACCGTCGACCAGGGGATCACGGACGGCTATTCGATGCTGAAGCGGGTTCCCTGATTACTCGAGGTCGGGGACGGCCAGTTCGCCGCGGTCGGAGAGCGACTTGGTCGCGGCGTCGTGCGTGCGTGTATAGACAGGCAGGCAGACCTCGATGTTGAAGTGGTACCAGTCGAGGATCTCCAACTGGTCCATGGCCGCCGAGCCCTCGTAGACGGTCAGCAGCAGGCGGTGGTCGGTGAGCTTGCGGATCAGGTCGCAGAGCACCTCCAAGTCCACCTTGTGCGCCGCGGTCGAAAGGTCGACGAAGGGGGCCTTTGGGTCGCTGATGTTCGACTCGATCTGCTGGTGGATGCCGCCGACTGTATAGACGTAGTAGGAGATGAGGATGAAGCCATCCTCCAGCGCACGATCCTGGTCGCTGACGGCCCAGGTCACGGGCTTGAAGGAAGGGTCGCCGATCTTGTGCAGCGTCCAGGTGGTCTTGTCCCCTTCCTGAAGGAAGAGCTGCCAGAGCGGGGCCACTCCCTTGCCGGACTTCCCGTCGCCGATAAGCAGGTGTGCGGTCACTCGATTCATGAAGTCATCCCTTTTCCGGGTTGGTAGGTGTCGTGCTTGGAGTGGCGGCCTCGCCACCGGCCCATCGTCCCGCCAGCCAGCCGATGATCGCGCAGGCACCAGCCACGATGATCGCGGACCAGACTGAGTCGAAGCCCACGGTGGCCAGCACCGCGTTGTGCACCGCCCAGAAGGCGAGCGCGAAGGGGCCAAGGGCGGCGAACACCCACGCGGTGCGGCGCCAATCGGGGAGCCAGCGCGCCGCCAGCAATCCGATCACCGGCGTTGCCACCGCCCCCGCCACGAGGAGCGCCAGAAAGCTGGTCGGGTTCAGCAGCAGGGCGGTCATTCTTCCGTGTCCGTCGATTCCGAGGCACGATGCCTCGCGTGGGTCCGCAGGTACACCTTGAGCTGCCCCTGCAGGGTCCTCAGCACTCGCTCCAGCGTAATGCCCACCAGCCACCCGCCCGCAAGGAAGACCAGCCCGGGAATCAACAGTCCCTTCATGGGAGTCTCTGCCGAGCCCCACAGCGAATAGGACCAGCCGCAGAGCATCAGCACGCCGACAATCGACAGAAAGCGCCCCACGGCCTTGAGGATGCCCGCCGTCAGCGAGCGGCGCCGGAGGAGCGCCTCCAGGTGCCAGAGCAGCTCGGCGGCGTTACTCCGCGCCATGCCACTGCCTCGGCACACGCGCCGTCAGGAAGCAAGTCAGCTCGTAAGGAATCGTCCCGGCAATCGCTGCCATTTCCTCCAGCGAAAGACGCTCGTCCCCCTGACGCCCGTAAACCACCACCTCGTCGCCGTCGCGCGCGTCGGGCACCTCCGAGAGATCCACCATGAACTGGTCCATGCAGACTCGTCCGCGGATAGGAACGCGACGCCCGTGGACCAGTACCATGCCCTTCGAGGAAAAGAGCCGCGGAAAGCCGTCGCCATAGCCGAGCGGCACCACGCCGATCAGCGTGTCGCGCTGCGCCGTCCAGGTGCGCCCATAGGAAACCGAATCGCCCGCCTTCACCCAACGAACCGCCCCCAGGCGGGACTTGAGCGTCAGCACCGGACGGAGCGGCAGCGGTGGGTCCAGCGTCCCCGCCGGATCGACGCCGTACAGCATCATGCCGGGGCGCACCAGGTCGCCCGCCACCCAACGATGGCGCAGGATCGCGCCCGAGTTGGCCGTGTGGATCAGCGGACGGTGCCCCGCCGCGACCACCGTGCGGCGGATTTCCTCGAAGCGCTCCTGTTGCAGGTGCGTGAACTGGCTGTCGGACTCGGAAAGTCCATCGGAGCAGGAAAAGTGCGCCATCAATCCGGCAAAGCTCGGGTCGCCGGGAGCAAAGGCTTCGAGCCACGAAAGGTCGTCGAAGCGGAACCCGTCGCGACCGATCCCCGTGTCCATCTGGATATGGAGGCGGGCCGGTTCCCTCCGGTCACGCGCCAACGCCAAGTGATGCTGCAAGAGCGGCAGGTTGCCCACGATCACGTCGAGATGCGCGCCCTGCAGGGCAGCCGCCTCGTCGGCCAACGTTGGCGCCAGCACGATGATCCGCACGTCCCGGAACTCGGGAAGCGCTCGCAGCGCCAGTCCCTCATCGGTGGTGGCCACAGCAAGGCCCCACGCACCCGCCTTCATCGCCGCGCGTGCCACCGCCGTGGCGCCATGGCCGTAGGCATCGGCCTTCACGACTGCGATCACCCCGGCCGGGCTCATGGCCTCGGCGATCACGCGAACATTGTGGGCGATGGCGGAAAGATCAATTTCGACGAAACTGCGACGATAGGGAAGGGACATTGCGGGACCGTCAGGGAAGGCTGGTGCGACGCTCCAGCAACCTCCCCCACCGCGACAACAGGGATTCGCCCGGAGGAAAGAGTGACCGCAAAATCCCATCGTGGCCGAGTCGGTGAGCCGTCGGCCAAAAGGGTTGCCCACCATGTATCCGCCATGTCCCTAACGATCTGTCATTGAGGATCGTGGTGAAGCAGTCTGGACTGATGAGGTCGGCGAGTGCCGCTGAGGGCGGTACCGAAAGGAGCAGCGGTGGATAACCCCCTTCCCCATTACCCACCGCCGGGCTCCCGGAGCGGCGGAGTTTATGCCGGCATCGGCGGGAAGCTAACCACTGGGGAGGTAATCACGCGATCCGATGTGCCCTTCTCGTGGGCTGCCTGGATCGGGTGGACGGTAGCCAGCCGTTCTGTTTGGCCTGCCGATGCACTTCAAACCCCCGTTTTCGCCCTCTATCTGGGCAGGCTTCGTGGGGCAGGGGGAGAGACCCTTGTCGCCCTGCTGCCGTGGATGACTTTTGCGGCCCTTGCCTTGGCCGCCCGCGAGGCCACCTTTCCCGGGCCGACTCCCCCCACGTTTTGGAAGGAATACGGCTTTTGGTTCTCCGTGGGTCTGGTGCAGGCGATGATCGCCCCGGTCGTTGGTATCGGTCAGGTCGCTCTGCTTGGGCGGGCCTTCGCGCGACACCTTCCGTTGGCCGTGCGCGAGGAGCTGAGCCTGTGCCCGAACATCAAGGCTCGCGATCTGGTGTACGGAATCGGGGCACGACTGGCCGCGGCGAACGGACTAGGCGTGGTCATCTGGCTGACGATCATTCTGGGAGCATCACACTGGTACCTGACGGCGAGCATCGGCCAGGCTCCCGTCAATGGGCTCGCGATGGTTGTACTCATCACGCTACTTCTCTACGGTGCCTACACGACGCGGGTGTTTTCCGATCACGCGGTGGCCGTGGCGGCGCGGGCCTGGTTCCTGTTGCCGGAGAGAGCCGACGCCAGCGCCCGCGCGATTCGTGACTACTTCCTATGGCGCCCTGTGGTTTTCATTCTCGCTCCCGTGGCCGCAGCGTTCCTGCTCTTGCTGATCGGTTTCATGGAAGCATGGCTGCTGGCTTTTCTAGTGATCATCGTCTTTCCCGTCGCCATGGGTTCTTTGGCTGCGGCAACGGAGCAGCGGGCTGCCCGTGTCATGGCCCGAACGGTGGGAACGCTGGACAAGATTGGTCTCAATGGCGGCGAGCACCGTTCCTTCAAGCCGCCCAAGCTGTCGGAATCGTGGCCCGAGTAGTGGATTGGCACACTGTCTGCCCAGGGGCAGTCGATGACCCGAAGAGGGGACTGTATGGCAAATACCAATAGTCGAGCTGTAAAGACTCTCATGGTAGTCCTTTCAACCGCACTGGTGCTAGTTTCGGTTGTTCAGCTCATTGACCCAATCATTGGCCAGTTTGGCGCGGGCGAGACTCCCACCTGGGCACGCCTCCTTGGCTTGTGTCTCTCCCTGGGAGCCTTCGGGACGGTGGGAGCACTGGCGATTCGGAGCCGCAAGGGAGTGGGCTTTCCTCTCATCCCTCCTGCCATCCTGATGCTGGGGGCCATCGTCGCCCAGGTCACCATCTCCACCATTGCTCAGGGACTCAACGCGGGTAACTTTCGACGGGTGGAGGCCGAGACCGTCCTCGAGTCGGGCGAACTTGCCCGCCCAAGCGATACGGAAACCCTGCGCCTTGCCTTCCTCGGCGATTCGGGCGACGGCACCGAGTCCATCCACCAAATCGGCGAGTACCTTGCGACGTACAACGCAGAGCACGGCCTCGACGGTGTGATCCTCCTCGGCGACAACATCTACAACATCCCCGACGACGGCTGGGAGGAGCGTTACGAGAAAACGATCACCTCTCCGTTCTCCAAGCTTTTCGAGGCCCAGATTCCCTTCTATGCGCTCCTCGGCAACCACGACTTCGACAACAAGAAGGTGCTCGAAAAGATGCTGCACGATCCGCGGCTGAACATGAACGGCGAGCGCTACTACAAGGTCGACATGCCGGGTGCGGGCGGGCTCGCGCTCTTCCTGCTGGATGCAGAGCTGGCTGGCGTGGACACCTTCCAGACCTACTGGCTCGACGAGCAGCTTGCCAAGTCTGAGGAACTTTGGAAGATCGTCCTGATCCACAAGCCCGCCAAGAGCGAGCATGGCGGCAACCCGTTCGTCAGAAGCCTGTTCGATCAGGTGGACCTCGCCGAAGCCGGAGTCCAGCTCCTCATGTCGGGGGACGATCACAACTACCAGCGCCACGAGCTGGAACCGGGCGTGGTCCAGATTGTGAACGGCGGGGCCAGCGACCGAAAGCACATCGAGCGCAAGACCAGCTACAAGAGCATTGCCTCTTACGACGAGCGTGAGTCCTTCGTCATCGGCGAGTTCACAGCCCAGAAAGCCCATTTCCGCGCCATCAACCATCGGGGCGAGGTGGTTGACGAATTCGATCTCGTGCCCGAACCTTGATGGAGGGAGAGTCGTGATGCGATTGATTGCCACCGTCCTATTCATCTCGGCTGTTTCCGCGGCGCACGCGGAGGAGAAGAGTTTATACCTGACCGACCTGCTGACGGTGAAGAGTCAGATGGAGACCTACTACATCGACTCTTCCCGGTTTACCACCATCGAAAACCTCGACGACACGGAGACAGGCACGGTGGCGCGCCCCTGGCAGGCCATCAACCAAGGGGGCGGGGCTCTGACCGTCATTCCGTCAGAGGGCTTCGCCCGCGTCCAGTTCCAGACCATCTGGTTCGGGCCGTACATCTCATGGAATGGTGCCCGTGACTACGAGACCGCAGCGGGAGACTACGATGAGGGGGCGCCGCTCGATTTGAACGGCACCAGCTCCATCTACTTCTACACACCGCTCGGTTTGCTGGAGCCAAAGACCCGGGACATTTCCCTTCGCTACTATGGTGACGACTTCAGCTCCTACTACATCGTGACTCACGGAGCGAACGGCGTCTTCGATGGAAACCTGACGCGTGCCGTGCCGGGTGATGACGTCGCGGTGGAGATTCCCGGATTTACGATCACCGTTCCCGTGATCTCTTCCGTAAAGCGAAATAGCCAGAGCACAAAGGGGGTCGCTGGCTGGACGGTTACAGTCCGGGGCTATAACCTTGGGACCAATACTGGATCCGCGGCGGTGCTGATCGACGGCTCCCCCGCCAGCGGGAGTGTGAGCAGTTGGACGACGAACACGGTGGAGTTTTCGAGCGCCAGCGAACCCGCACTGGGTGCGTCGATTTCAATTCGTCTGGCCTCCGGAGCGATCGCGTCGAGGAGCCTGCCGCTTGTCGACGCAAACGCCCCCTCCGCCATCGTCGACTGGAGTTTGTTCTAGCCAAACGAGGGCGTCCCGGAATCTACCGAAGAAGCGAGGACACGATGGGCGCAAGATAATGCGCCTGCCGATCCATGCCGAGGTCGTTCAGATGTACTCCGTCAACAGTCCCCTCACCGTCGTCTCCGATCAAACCAGTTCCGGGAATCACGGTCAGTCCCTCAACGCCCTCGGCCTGCAACGCGGCCACAGCGGCCTCCTGTTTCCGGGTGAAGCCTGTGGGATGGGACTCGGAGTGAATGAGGGACTGTCCGACAAAGATGATCGGCGTCTGAGGATGCTTGCTCCGGATCGATCGCACAAGGCTGCCAACTCGCCGTGAATACTCCTCCTGGCTGAGGTCGCCCATGTTCCAGATGCAGTCGATGACGTAGGCCGCCGGGTCCAGTTCTGCCAGCAGGTCTCCCACCGGAGGTTCCATGGTGCCAGAACTGGAGAAGCCAAGGTTGATCATCGGTCGGTCGAGGAGCCGGCCAAGAATCGCCGACCAGACCATGCCCGGTCGCGAGGCGCAGCCGCCCTGGGCAATCGAGGTCCCATAGACGACGATCGGCTGTCGTCGTTCAACAGGTCTCGGCGGAGCGGGCTCCAGTCGCGAGCCGCCGTTCACCCCGATCTGAAGCCCCCGGATCCCATTGTACAGCGGCAGGTAGAGCAGGCACTCGCGGGAGCCTTGGAGGTGTTCGGGAAACTCGAACCGGGCTTCGTTCATCACATGGTGGGGTCTGCCATTTCCGATGAACCTCCACTGCCTCCCCGTCGTTCGGGCGTAGAGATCGACGCCACTAACACCGGTCGCCGGCATGTGCGGCATGTCGAGGGCAGTCCTGGTCAAAGTCCAGCTTGTATAGACAACGGATGCATCAGTGACGAACCGCACACACATCCCCGCCGAGTCCTTGCTGAGCTGCCACGCAACATCCGGTACCATGCCCTGCGCGGAATCGGGCAGGCGATCATAGGGTGCAGTCGCCTCGGGCCATCCGCGACCCTCGATCTCGAAGTCGGTGGCGTCATGCCACTGCACGTCCCGAGCGAGAGCCGTTTCCGGTTGGGCGAGGATGGTTGCAACAAGGAGCGCGGCGACGAGACAGCAGACCAGTTGAGAGAGGCTCAGGTTCGCTCGTGCGGGCAGATTCGCTGGCATGATCGTTCATCCTGGGGTGGAGACAGGCGTGGGAGGAAGACGCCGCGCGGCATCGATATGCCCGCGGGTCAACCGAAGGTCCCCCCCGTGGACCGATGGGGCAATGCTCCCGTGTGACGGGATGACTTCCCCCCCGCCTTTCGTTTGCTCCACTTCAGGCTTGCAAGCCGGACTTCATCGCGAAAACGATCACTCCAGTCTTACGGGGAAGAATTGAGAACATGTCGAAGAGAGTTCTCCTGAAGGGTCTGCAACCGAAGCGATTCGTGGCGGCACTGCGGCGGCGTGGTATCGGGGGCCTGACCACGCACTCCATGCGGCGCGTGGGGACGATGATGGGTACGGCCCTCACTGGGCCAGCGGTGATCCGCATCAACCCGATGGGGTTCGTCTGCAATCACGCCTGCCCCATGTGCTGGCTTCAGCACCTCGACCAAGAGGAGCTGAAGAAGGCCAAGAAGGCGGACATCGCTGATAACCTGAAGCTGGACGATTATGTGCGGTTGCTGGACTCGATGCCGACCGGCTTGGAGGAGGTCAATGTCGTGGGCGGCGGAGAACCGCTCGTCCATAAGCAATGCGTCGACATCATGCGGGCCATCAAGTCACGCAAGCTGCGCGGGTCGCTGATTTCGAACGGCAGCCTCCTGAAGCAACCGGTCGCCGATGCGCTGTTGGATATGCGTTGGGATTCACTCCGTGTCTCGGTGCACGGTGGCGATCCGGAGGCCTACAAAGCCATCCAGGGGGTCGATCACTTCGACACGGTCCGCCGGAACCTGACCTACTTCACGGAGCAACGCCGCGCACTCGGTCGCGAGCGCGACTGCGGGCTGGTGGTGTTCCATGTGATCCAGCATGAGAACATTCCCCACCTGGAGCGCCTCTTCCAATTCGCCGAAGACGTCGGCGCCGATCAGATGGTGCTGGAGAAGATCATCCCCTACGATTCCGGCAAGTGGCTCTCCAAGGACGAACTCCGCAGCGCCAGCGAGCAAATCCGTGAGTGCAGCGAGCGATTCCGCATTACCTTTAACAAGGACGCCATCCTGGGCCAACTCCACCACGAGGAGGTCGTGGCAGAGGTGGAGGGGCGTCCCTGGGTTCCCGCCAAGCGATGCTCCGTGGGCTTCGACGAAGCCTTCATTGACGCGATGGGGAACGTGCTGCCCTGCTGCTTCTCGAACGACATCATGGGAAACATCCGGGAATCGTCGTTCGCCAAGATTTGGCAAAGCCCCCAATATCGCGCTTTCCGTGGCGAACTGATGAACGGCGAGTTCCGCGGCTACTGCATCAGCAACCGCTGCCACCTGCCCAACGTGCTGCACGACTGAGTCGCCGTTAGCGGTCGATCCGCTCGCGGAGGAGTTCCACCACGCGGCGGGCGGCGCCGCGGTTTTCGTGGGCGGCCGCTTGTCCGCGTTCGCCGAGGCCGCGCCGCCGATCCGCGTCTTTCGCAAGGTCCGTCAGGACGGTTCCGAGCTGGTCGGCCTCGCAAGCCGTCGAGGCGTCGTGAGCCTTCAGGATCCGCATGATTTCCTTCTGGGCATGCATGTGGGGGCCGTGGACCACGGGGATTCCGTGGGCGGTGACCTCCAGCAGGTTGTGTCCGCCGATGGGATTCCATGCGCCGCCGACGACGCCGATATCCGCCGCGCCAAAGCTCTTCGCTAGTACGCCCATCTCGTCGAGCAGGATGATCTCCGATGGTGACGTGGAGGCGGCGCCGCGCGATGTGCGGACGGCAGCATGTCCTCCTGCGGCCAACTCGGACGCCACGGCGTCGAAGCGCTCCGGATGGCGCGGCGCCATGATCAATCGCGCACCGGGCACTGCCTCGCTCAGTCGCAGGAACCCGTCCAAGACGATCTTTTCCTCGCGCGGGTGAGTGCTTCCCGCCAGCACCACGAAGGCATCGGGGGCGACTCCCCAACGTTGGCGCAACTCGGTCTTCGACTCCGCGGAAAGGGGCGTCGGCAGGTTGTCGAACTTCACGTTGCCGGTCACGATGATATCGGCTCGGTCGCCCACCACGGCGGCAAGGCGCTCCGCGTCTCCCTCGGTTTGCATGAAGAAGGTACGGACCTGTGATAGCGGCTTGGCGAGCAGTGGGCGGAGTCGGCGATAGCCGCGCGAGGAGCGTTCGGAGAGCTTGCCGTTGATGAGAAAGATCGGGATGCCGCGGCGCCCCGATTGCAGGAGCGTGTTCGGCCAGATCTCCGTCTCGAAAAAGAGGTAAATGGACGGCTGGTAGGCGGTCAGGAACCGGCGCACGTTCCAGCTCAGGTCCGCAGGGGCGAAGTCGTGGATCGTGGCGGACGCGAGCGAGCGCTTTGCTTGGTCCTGGCCGGTCTCGGTGGTGGTCGTGCTGAGGAATTCCCACTGTGGAAAGTCCTCCTTCAGCAGTTTGAAGACCGCACCGGCGGCCACAGTCTCGCCGACGCTCACGCTGTGCATCCACACGCGCTCGCGGTGAGGAGGCAGCGGAGGTTTGGGCAGATTGGCGCCGAACATCCCCGGCAGCGAGCGGCGATACTTCCCGTGGCGCAGTCGCTTGTACCACGCCGCCGTCAGGAAGAACGGCGCCGCGCACAGGTAGGCCGCGTCGAAGTGGTTCACCGGCCGGTTCCCCGCCGGGCCAGTTCGTAGAGTGCCAGCGCTCCGGAAATGGACGCATTCAGCGATTCCACGCGCCCGGCCATTTCGATGCGAACCCGTTCCGCCCGCCCCCACGCAGACCAGTCCACGCCGGAGGACTCGTTGCCGATCACCAGCGCAACCTTGGCGGATGCATCGGGACGAAAGTCCTGAAGCGAAACCGGCGCGTGGGAGTGAAGGGCCACCGTCGTCCAGCCTTCCTTGGCAAGGTGCGTGGCCACTTCGGCGCCCGGCCCCACCGCCTGGCAGGCCATCTCGTGAAAGCAAACTCCCGCCGTTGCGCGAACCAGCTTGTCGTTCGACAGCGCGACGCAGCCCCGCGTCAGCAGCACCCGGGCGCCAAAGGCGACCGCGGAGCGAATCAGCGCGCCCGCGTTCCCCGGGTCTGCGACCCGGTCCAGTACCAGCAGCCGATTGGTGCCTTCCAGCATGGCCTCGATGGAAAGAGAAGGGGGGCGGACCGCGACCGCGATGGGTGGCGGGGACTCGACCGCGCTCAGCCGCGCCAGTGTCTTCGTCGAAGCCAAATGAACGCGCGCGCCCTTGGCCCGCCCCATCGAGCAGAGCTTGGCGCCGCGGGCGGATGCGGCGAACTCGCCGTCGATGAAGACTGCCTCGACCGGCCAGGAGCCCAGCAGCGCCTCCGCCGCGAGGGTATCACCCTCGGCGTAGGCGACGCCCTGCTTGGCGCGCTTGGCGGGAAGATACGCTTTCGCGATATCGCTGTCGGGTGAGAGGAGCGGTTCGGGACTCATGATCCATGAAGTCCGCGGCGACCTTCGAGTGCAAGCCGTAGTGTACCCGCGTCGGAAAACTCCAGCGACCCGCCCATCGGCACACCGCGCCCAAGACGGGTAATGTTCAGTCCCTCTCGCTCGACCTGACCGGCGATGTAGAGCGAGGTCGCATCGCCTTCGACGGAGGGACTGGTGGCGAGAATCAGTTCTGTGATGTCGCCGCGGTCGAGGCGCGCGTAGAGGGAGATCAAACGAAGCTTGTCCGGGGTGATCCCCTTGAGCGGGGAGAGGTGCCCGCCGAGCACATGGTACAGCCCCCGGAAACCGGCGGTTTTCTCGAAGGCGATCACGTCCATGGGTCGCTCGACCACAAGCAATTGGTGGCGATCCTGGCGGCCCTGCGAGCAGATGAGGCAGCGTCCCTGCTCGGCAAAGAAGCCGCACTCGGGACAGAGCGACACATCGCTCAAGCGCTCGACGGCGAGACGCAGGGTATCCGCGCGGTCCGCCCCCCCAGCGAGGAGATCGAACGCCATGCGCTCGGCGCTACGCCTGCCAACGCCGGGGAAACGGGCGAACTGCGCGATGAGCGCTTCCACCGCTGCGGGGATCATCCGGTATCCGTTCCGATGGCCAGAGGGCCGGGTTGATTAGAAGAAGCCGGGCAGACGCAGGCCGCCGGTGATGTCGGACACTGCGGATTCATTCAGGGCGCGGGACTTCTCGAGCGCCTGATTCGTTGCCGCCATGATCAGGTCCTGGAGCATTTCCGGATCCTCGGGATCGATGGCCGCGGGCTTGATGCGGATTTCGCTGATTTCCTGATTGCCGTTGGCAACCACGGTTACGACGCCACCGCCCGCACTTCCCTCGACGAACTTGGTCTTGAGGTCTTCCTTCATTTTCTCCATGCGGTCCTGCAGGTCCTTTTGCAGGCGACGAAGCATTGCGGGATCGAACATCGGGGGCTCGCTTTCAATCGTGTCGGGATATTAACGGATGCGTTGGCCGTTGAAGAGGGCCGGCTCGGTGCCGAGATGTTCGCGAACCAGGTTCATCACCTCGCGGAAATCCGGGTACTGTGCCATTGCCTCCTGAAACGTAAGGGCCGACTGGGGAACCGGCGCTTCCATTTCCTCTTCGGGGCGAACGTCAACCACTTGAACCGGTCGGCTTGGGGGCAGCGGGGCAGCCTGCGCCTCTTCCACCGTTTCAACGACGCGAGCGTGCGGAGTCTCTGGGGCGGACGCCACAGAAATTCTCAAGCGAAGTGGTCGTGCAAATACCTGTCGCGCAACTCCACCGAGGGTGGAAAGCCGATCCGGTTTCTCAAGCTGGGAACGAACGATCCTGTCGTGGGCCGCGAGCATCACGACCAACGTCTCGCCCCTCTCGAACTCCAGGGTGGCTTCCTTGAGCGTCAGCGCAAACTGCGGCAGCTTCTCGGCGCAAAGACGGCGGAACGCGTCCAGTTCGTCTTCGCCGGGCATGACCGAGACCACGCGCGCGGATTGGCCGGGGTCCTCGTCGTCGATGACCACCGTCGGGGCCTCCATCAGGGCGGGGGCGCTTGCGTTCATCATAGGGGCCGCGGCGGGCTGAAGGGCCTTACCCTGTGCACCCGCGTTCCAGCCGGACCGCTGCGGGGCCGCCACTGTGGCCTCGGTCACCTGCATCGCGGCAGCGCCAGCGCCCGAGTTGGCGGGCGGAGGACTCACCTGCACTTCGCGCAGCTTCTCCGGATCGAGCGCATCCAGCACGAAGTGCGGGTGGATGGCGGTCAGCTTCATCAGCGCAAACTCAAGGAGGAAGCGCGCCGGTGCCGCGCCCTTCATGCGCCCCTCCAGGTCGAGGAACTGCTGCATCATGTTGAGCAGCGTGGGCATCGACGTGCGTGCCACCGCATCGCGGAGACGTTGCGGATTCGCGCGGCAGACCTTCATCAATTCTTCCGGCGCGCCGGCCTTCGCCAGAAGCGCATCGCGCAGGTATCCGCTGAACGTCTTGATGAAGCGAGGGAGGTCGCGCCCCTTCTCCACCAACTCGTGTACCACCAGCAGGCAGTCGACCGTGTGACGGTCCGTGATGCTCGAAAAGAGGCGGTGCAGCAGGTCGCTCTCGACCACGCCCAGCAATTGGCGCGCGGAATCGAAGGACACTTTCCCCTCGGCCAGCGAGATCAACTGGTCAAAGGCTACCTGGCTGTCGCGCATCCCGCCTTCGCTGGCGAGCGCGATTGCCTCAAGGACCCGTTCGCGGTCCCCATCGGCAAAGGAAACGCCTTCCTTCTCCGCAATTTCGGCAAGACGCTCGACGATCTGCGTCGTCTCCATGCGGTCAAACTCAAGGCGGCGGCAGCGGGAGATGACGGTCTCGGGGATCTTCTCCGGGTTTGTCGTCGCCAGGATGAAGACCACGCGGGGCGGCGGTTCCTCCAGACGCTTCAGCAGCACATTGAAGGAGTGCGTGGAGAACATGTGCACTTCGTCGATGATGTAGACCTTGTAGCGCGCGCTGAAGGCCACCCGATCGATGCCTTCCAGCAACTCGATCGTCTCCTCTTTGCGCGTGTAGGTGGCCGCGTCGACCTCCACCACATCCATGTCCGCATCGTTGGTGATGCCCATGCAATGGACGCATTTGCCGCACGGATTCGGCGTCGGTCCATTCACGCAGTTAAGGGCCTTGGCGAAGATGCGCGCCATGGACGTCTTGCCGACGCCGCGCGGACCGGTGAACAGGTAGGCGTGTCCCACGCGGTTGTCGCGGATTTCGCCCTGAAGCTGGCGCACCACCGCGTGCTGACCGACCACCTCGGAGAAGACCTGCGGGCGATACTTGAGCGCCAATACGCGGTATTCGGGCTGTTCAGCAACGGTGGTCATGGATACCAGTGGCTCCCACAGGCGTTTCGCTGTTTCTTCGCTTTTCCCAGACCTCAGGTCAAGCGCTATTCGGGGTGTTTCGTGTCGCGCCGCGATGACGCTTTAGAGCACTGCCTTGGTGCCCTGAAGCCCTCCGACTTCGCGGTAGAAGCTCTCCACGTCGGCGAACTCGCTGTGGAAGATGGCGAAGCGATAGGCGGTGTAGGCCCCGTTGGCGCTCTCGCGGAAGGTGCGCCGATGGATGTTGGCGTCGCCGACAATCCGTACCACGACTTCCTCAAGGCGGGCGTGGTACTCGGCGGTCGACAAGCCGATGACGCTGTACTCGATGACGGCAGGCAGATTTAGCTGCTTGCGGACTCGCTCGGGATCTTCAAAAACGGATGACATGGCTACCTGCGCGGGGCCCGGATGGCCGCTTACTGGAAAGGGTTTCCGGGTCCTCCGTTGCTGTCAAGGCACGTCGGCCCGAAGCACCAGATCGAGGTTTTCGCGGTCGCCCAGTTCCGCCAGTGCGGCACGGACCTGCCCGATCGGCACCGTGGCGGGGATGTCGATCTCCATGGCGAAGTGGAACACAGGGGCGCCGCTGAAGGGGGCCGGTTCCGTGCTGGTCTCCGCAGCGATGATGTTGATGCGTCGGCCACTCAGTTCACGGGCGACCAGATTCACGATACCGGCCTGATCGAGAGCGGTGCCACTGAGGTGATAGCGCAGCATGGCCTCGCCGGAGCCCGATTCCTCGCGGGATTCGCGGACGAAGATGTGGAGCCGGTGGGCGGACTCCAGCGCCTGTCGCCCTTCCTCGAGCCGGGCCACAAGGCCGACGGGACCGCTGACGAGAATGATCGTGGCGAAGTCGCCGCCGAGGACCGCCATGCGGCTTTCCTCAATGTTGCCGCCGCATGCGAGGAGCCACGACGAAACCGCCTCGACGAGGCCGGGCCGGTCGGGTCCGATGGTGGAGACAACAGCCTGAACGCGTGCGGTCGATGACATGAGGATCGCTCCCAAGTGCTTGGATGTTGGAAATCGTATGGCAGTTAGTTGTGAAGGGCCAGCGATTTCGGGCGGATCACTCGCGGAGCACGGCCCGGTTTGCCATCAGATAATTCCATCCGCTGGCGACGGTCAGAAGGATCGAAACGGATAGCGGCACCCAGATGAAAAGGCCGAAGATGAACCCACCCCAATAGTCGGCCCGCACCGTATCCCACGAACCCGCGGCGACGAATCCGGCGCGCACGGCACTGGCAAAGATAGCGCACAAAATCAGCGCCAATTGCCAGCCGGTCTTGTGCTTGCCGAGCCTGTCGGCGGCGATTACCACACCTTGTTCGACCGCCACGGAACGCAGGCCCGTGACTAGGAACTCACGAGCAATCACGAGGACCACGGCCCAAGCGGGAATCAGTCGCAATTCACATAGGACCACCAGCGCCCCGGTGACGAAAACTTTGTCTGCCAGCGGATCGAGAAGCTTGCCGAGCGGGGTGATCAGGCCGTCGCGCCGCGCCAGGTGACCGTCCAGCCAATCCGTGACTGCGACGGCGATGGCGATGAGAAATGCCACGCCGTGCATCCAGGCCCGCATGAGCGGCTGCGATTGCTCTTCGAATGAATCGGGAGCCAGCAGCAGCCCCACGAAGAGCGGCATGATGAGGATTCGGCTGAGGCTGAGCTTGTTCGGCAGATTCACGTTTGTCGGGTTCCTGACCCGCGCGAATGTGCCTCAGCGCGGTGGGAGGAGCGCAAGGGGGGCCTTGCCAAAAAAGCGACCGGCGGTACCTTGGAAGGCCCGCCGGTCGGATGGTGAATCTGATCGCCCTGCTTAGACGGACTGGAGACGCAGGTCGGGGCTGATCTTGTCGTGCAGGAGATTCTCGATCGCGTTGAGCGTCGTGGCGGTCGAGGTGGGACAGCTGCCACAGGCACCCTGGTAGCGGATGCGAACGATGTTCTCGTCAATGTCGACCAGTTCGATGCCGCCGCCGTCGCCGGCGAGTGCCGGACGGACATAGGTCTCGAACACGTCGTGGACCTGCTGGAACATCGGGTTCTCCATGTTGCGAGCCTGACGATCGGCGAGTTCGGCCGCCTGGTCGTTGGCGTGGCTGGTGGCACTATCGACGTCGTATTCCTTGAGCTGCTCCTCGATGATCTCGCGGACGCGCTGCCAGTAGGTCGACCGGGTACCGCTGACAGAAACGAAGTCCTCGGCGACCATGACGACAGTCACTTCACCGAGTTCAAAGAGGGCCTGGGCGAGCGGAAAGCCCTCGGCGGAGTCAGTGTCGGGAAAGTTGAGCTGGTTCTGCTTCACCAGAAGTTGACCGGTGTGAAACTTGAAGGCATTGGGATTGGGCGTCGGCTCGACGTGGCTGATCGCGTAGGCAACGGACATGTTATTTGGACCTTTCAGTGCGGCTTCACCGCGGGCGTGAGCCAGCGGCTCCATGCCGTTCGGGCGGTGCATCATTCGTGCCCAACCAGCGGGGACAAAGGAAAACGGCGCCGGGACGGTGGCGATTGGGGGGAAAGCGGAGAGGCGTCAACATCGCCCGGTGTCGGTAAGACAACCGTACTCAATCCTCCTCTTGCGCGCCGGCGCGGGGCCGAAGCAGCGTCCCTTCATGGCAAGGGCATCGTCGTCCACTCCCGTTGTTTCCCGATTCGAATTCTGGCCCGCGTGGCTCTTCTACCTCCCGGTCGCGGCGCATTATACCTGGCTGGCGATCCGCTACCGGAGCGCCACATTGCCATCGGCGGCGAACCCGTCGATTTACTCCGGCGGCATCTGCCGCGAATCCAAGTCCCAGATCCTGTCCCTGGTCGGCGAGTCCCAACGCCATCGCGTGGCGCGCTGGGCGGTGGTGCGCTTTGCCGAGTCCCCCGGTCGCCCGCCGCGGGAGATAGCACTGGAGGCAATGACTGCCGCCGGGCTGTCCTTTCCACTGGTCGCCAAGCCCGATGAGGGACAGCGGGGCGACGGCGTTCAGTTACTGCGCGATGAGGCGGCGCTCGACCGCTACCTGGAGTCGTTTCCGCCCGACGTTCCGCTGGTGTTGCAGGCGCTCGCAGACCTCCCGCACGAGGCGGGGGTGTTGTACTATCGGATCCCGTCCGAGCCCAAGGGGCGCATCCTTAGCATCACGCTGAAGGAACTCCCCTCGGTGACTGGCGACGGCAAGCGCACTCTCCGCGAGTTGATCCTAGCCGACGAGAGGGCGCGTCTCGTGCCCCATCTGTACTTTCGCCGCCATGCGGAGCGCCTCGACCAGGTCGTCCCTGCGGGCAAATCGATCCGGCTGGTCTTCTCCGGCAATCACTGTCAGGGAGCCATCTTCCGCAATGGTACCGCCGAGGCTACCGATGCGATGCGCGACGCCATGGGCGCCGTGGCGGATTCCATGAGCGAGTTCTACTTCGGTCGCTACGACATCAAGTTCCGTGATTTGGAGTCTCTGAAGCGCGGCGAGGACTTCCTCATCGTGGAGATCAACGGCGCCTCCGCCGAGTCCACGCACATCTGGGACGCCTCGATGACGCTGTGGGGAGCCTATCGGGCGCTCTTCGAACAGTTCTCGGTCCTGTTCCGCATCGGGAATGAGAACCGTCGCCGCGGCTTCAAGCCGATCGGCGGGCTGGCAATCCTCAAGGATTTCCGAACCTACCTGCGCCAGCGACGGCAATACCCGCCGACGAGCTGATCGGAACCTCTCGAATCCTCATTCCGGTCGGAATGGGCGTGACAGCACCTCACCCGCGGTCCATGCTCCCTCTGTGCATGGAAAACAGTCGTCGGCTGCGACCGGGAACACCGCGTCGAGGCGCGTCGACAATTCCCCCCTCTGGACGGAGGCCGAAGCCGTGGAAGCGACCTGCCCGAAGTGTCGTTCGAGAGTCGTTTGGAGCTCGCCTGCGCCGCCGCTTCAATGCCCATCGTGTGGCGCGGCGCTGGGGCTGGGCGACGCATCAGGCGCCCCGACGATCGGCCCGGGAAGCACGGGTGACGATTATGTGCCGTTCTCGGGCACCGAAATCGGCACCGCCAAGACGATCCTGTCGGACACAGCGGCCCCGGGCATGACCGCCCCCACGGGTATCCTGTATGCGGGCGAGGGCGATCCCACCATGCCCGCGACTCCCGCGGGAACGCCTGCCCCGCCGTCGCGCCCGAGCGGCATCCGGCGCGTCTCCGCGCCCGCCACGCCTGCCCCTGCGGCCACTGAGGTCCATGATCCCAGCAGCCTGCGGACGGTCACCTTGCAACGCCCGGGTCAGCCCGACATTCGCGCTTCCCAGGATCCGACCGCCGCCGTGGGAACGCCGCCGCCAGCGCGACCCGCCGGGCAGGGCTCGGGATTCACCAACAGCCGTCCCGAGAACGTGGATCTGGTCGGGCGCATGCTCGATGGGTACTATGTGAAGAAGAAGCTGGGTGCCGGTGGCATGGGCGCGGTGCTCTTGGCGACACAGAAGTCGCTGGATCGCGACGTGGCGCTGAAGGTCCTGCCAGGGCAGTTCGCCTCCAATCCCGATTTCCTCGCGCGCTTCACCCGCGAGGCCTTGAGTGCCGGGCAACTCAATCACCACAACATCATCCAGGTTTACGACGTCGGAGTGGCCGACGGAATCCACTATATCGCCATGGAGTTCGTCCGGGGAAAGAGCCTCGGCGATGTGACGCGCACCGAGGGGAAGCTCTCCATCGAGGACGCGGCGAGCTATGTGCTCCAGACGGCGCGCGGGCTCCAGTACGCCCACGACCGCGGCATCATCCACCGCGATATCAAGCCCGACAACATCATGATCAACGAGCACGGCATCGTGAAGATCGCCGACATGGGTCTGGCGAAGATGCACGGCTATGGCGAGTCGGGCGTGGGGCTGGACTATGGTGGTGAGGATGCTCTCAAGAGTCAGGCCTATGGCGAGTTGACCAACGCCAACGTGGCGATGGGAACGCCCGCCTACATGGCGCCCGAACAGGGACGCGACGCCAGCAAGGTGGACCACCGCGCCGACCAGTATTCTCTGGGGTGTACGCTCTACTATCTCGTGGCGGGTAAGACGCCCTTCACCGGCAAGACCACCTTCGAAATCATTTCCAAGCACGCGACCGAGCCGCTGATTCCCATCGAAACCATCGTCAAGAATGTACCGAAGGAACTCAGCTATATCATCGAGAAGATGCTGGCGAAGAACCCGGCGGACCGCTACAACTCGCTGAAGGAAGTCATCGCCGCGCTGGAGGCCTACCTCGGCGTCGAGTCGAACAAGGGGCCATACACGCCGCGCGAGCACCACGTCGACGTGCTGGAGAAGAACCTCGCGGCCTTCTATGGCGCGCCACTGCTCAAGATGCGATGGATCGTCAAGCTGGCGTTCTTCGCGGTGTGTCTGGTCGCGTTTCTGGCGCTCGCCGTGATGCAACAGCCGTTCGCCGCCGGGGCGATGCTGGGCATGATGGTGCTGACGCCGCTCTTCCACTTTGTGCTCAACGGCATCATGACGAAGAGCTTCCTCTTCCGTCGGGTCCGCAGCGTGTTCTTCGGCATGAACCTCAAGAGTTGGGCGATCCTGGTTCTTGGGTCCGCTGCGGTGCTTATCACGCTCTACTTCTTCAGCCTGCTGCTCCCGTGGGCGGTTGTCTCCGTGGTGGCGCTGGCCGCCGCATTCGGTTGGGAGTTCGGCGTGCTGCGTCGCCTGCGCCAGTCCCGCCAACCGTCGCTCGACGCCACCAACGAGATGCTCAAGCAACTGCGCATCCGCGGCGTCTCCGAGGACCAGTTGCACGACTTCGTCTATCGCTTCAGCGGCGTGCACTGGGAGGAGTTCTTCGAGGAACTGTTTGGCTACGAGGACATGATGGTCGCGCGCGGCCGCTTCGCGAAGCAGGACAAAGTGAAGCCCCGCAAGAAGTTCGCGACGTGGCGCGATCCCATCTTCCGCTGGCTCGACGAGATCGAGGAGGGCCGCCGCAAGCTGCGCGAGAAGAAGCAACTGGCGCGCGCCGAGAAGGAACGCCTCAAGGCGGGCGGCATGACGGAAGCCGCCGCGGAGGCGGAGGCGGATCGGCTCGCCAAGACCGCCATCGAGGTGGGCCTCCTCAAGACCGCGATCCTCCCGGCGGGTCCAAGCCGCGCCGACATCGAGCGCATCGACCGCGAATTGCACCAGTCGTCGAAGAAGTCCCGCTCACGCGGCAAGATCGGCTGGGCCTATTTCGCACTTCGCCTGCTCGTGGGCGGACTGGCATTCACGACCGCGGCGCTTCCCTATGCGGCATCGGCTGGAGTATCCGCGCCGCCGTTCCTGACGAACCTGCTCAATAGCTGGTATGTGCCGCTGGGCTACGGCAACTACTGGGCGACCGGCGTGGGTGGCTTGTTCATGCTGCTGACGCTGTTCTCGCGGCGATTCCTGGCCCCGTTCCTGATCTTCCTGGGGACGATCTTCATGGCGTGCGCTGTCGTGCTCAGCCGTATCGCCGGAAACCCGGCATTCACGCCTCAGGTTAGTCTCCTGTGCGGCATGGCGCTGGCCCTGGTAGGCTTTGCGGCTTTCTGCTGGGGTGTGTTCCGCGGAAAGAAGTGACGACGATTAGCGACCCGCTGCGGCGAGAGCCTCGGCGGGTTCTGTGGTGACGATGTCGCCCGCGAGCGTATGCGAGGTGCCGCCGGTGATCTTCACCTTCACGCGCTGGCCGATGAGGCGCTCGTTGCCGGGGAACACCACCCGCTTGAACGTGCGGCTGTGCCCCTGAAGCTGGTTGGCGTCCTTCTTGGAAATGCCCTCGACCATGACCTCGTGGACGCGGCCGATTTCCTCGCGCGTCTTTTCCCAGGCGATGGACTCCTGAAGGTCGATCAGCTCCTTCAGGCGCGCCTTCTTTTCCTCAAGCGGCACGTCGTCGCGCATGGTCTCGGCACTGACCGTCCCGGCGCGGGGGCTGTACATGAACATGTAGGCGTTGTCGTAGCGGATTTCCTGCACCAGACGGAGCGTATCCTCGAACTCGGCGCGCGTTTCCGTCGGGAATCCCACGATGATGTCCGTCGTGAGGCCATGCACCGGATTCTGCTCGCGATAGAGCGACACGAGGTGGCGGTAGCGCGTGGAGTTGTAGGCTCGCTTCATCATGCGCAGCACGCGGTCGTTGCCTGACTGGACGGGCAGGTGGAGGTTCTCCATCACCTTCTCGTAACCGGCCACGGCACCGATGTGACGGTCGCGACAGCTCTTGGGATTCGACGTGGTATAGCGGATGCGCCAGAGGTCGTCGATCTCGTTGAGGGCGCCGAGCAGGTCGGCGAAGTCCTCGCGCTTGTCCGTCATGTAGCTATTCACGTTCTGCCCCAGCAGCATGACCTCGCGATAGCCCTGGGCAGCCATGGCGCGGACCTCCTCCACCACCTCGGCGATGGGGCGCGACCATTCCTCGCCGCGCGTCTTCGGCACGATGCAGTAGGTGCAGCCGTTGTTACAGCCGTACATGATGTTAACGAAGCCCTTGAGCTTGCTTTCGCGAAGGGGAATCGAGTTCACGGAGAAGGGCTTGTCGATGTCATCGACGGCCACGACACGCTCGCCGCTGACCTGCACACGGTCGAGCAACTGGGGAAGGTGAACGTAGTCGCGCGTGCCGATCACGATGTCGAGGTGGGGCAGCTTGTCGAGGAGGCGCTTCCCCTGATCCTGGGCCACGCAACCCGACATGGCGATGACCATGTTGGGGTTCTTCTCCTTGGCGGAGACGAGCGATTCGCAGCGCGACATGGCGCGGCTCTCGGCACCCTCGCGCACGCAGCAGGTGTTGAAGACCACGACGTCGGCCTCGAACTCGCTGTCGACCTTCGAGTAGCCGCGGGCCTTGAGGAGGCCCTGCATGATCTCGGAGTCGTGCTCGTTCATCTGGCACCCGTAGGTGATGATGCAATAGCTGCCGGCCATGGCCAAAGTCCTTGCGCGTGCGGATCCAGCCCGGCCACGAGGCCGGGAAGGTTGGAGACGCTAGGCAGTACCCCCGCGGCCTGTCAAGGCGGGGCGATTGCGGGCGTGGGATCAGCTATCCTGCTTCGTCCATCCCCAGGACACGTACTCCCGGTCCGAGGTGCCGTCGGCGTAGAGGCGCACGATGGCGTAGCCCGGGTCCCATTCGTGGTGAGGACCGTTCCACCAATCGCCGCAGACGGCGCCGTTGCAGTAATACGTCACGTCGGCGTACTTGACTTCCTCCACCAGATGCAGGTGGCCGGAGAGCGCGACCTTGACGTTGGGGTGCTTGACGAAGAGCCCCTTGATGCGGCGCGGGTCCTGATGAACCAGGAACTTGAGGAGCGGCCACTCTCCCGCCTCATTGGGGCCCTTTCCCCAGTAGAACGTGCAGGCGCTGAGAATCGGAACGTGCGAGAACACCAGCACGGGGGTCTCGGGGTTCGTGGCGGCGAGGTCCGCCTCCAGCCACGCAAACTGCTCCTCGTCCAGGTAGGGCGTATAGACGGGCGAGACTTCCTTGCCGTTGGGCTGGACGGAATCGAGCACGATGAAGTGCCACCCGGCGCGGTCGAAGCTGTAGTACGGCTTGGGGAGGGAGAGGACTTCCTGCGCCCACTTCTTGCCATAGTCCGGCTCGTTGCCGGTGGCGCCGCTCTTGGCCTTTGCCCAGCCAAAGATGTCGTGGTTGCCGATGGTGTGGACAACCGGGAGCGAGCAATTGTCCTTCATCACCTGCTGCCAGCGATCCCAGAGCATCTTGGTGCGGTCGTGGGAAACGGCGAGCGAATCGAAGATGGCGTCGCCGCCGTTGAAGATGATGTCGGGCTTGGAGGGATGGGACTGCGCGTGGGCCAGGGCGGCGATCATGCCGTCGAAGCCGTGCTTCTCCGGTTGGGCGTGGATATCCGTCAGGTGGGCAATGGTCAGCACCGGCTTGCGCGGCCCGTCCTGGGCACCGGCAAAGGATGGAAGGGAACTGGCGGCCGCGATGGCGGCGGAGGCTCCAAGCATTTGGCGGCGGGTGACGGACATACCCGATACTCCTGAGTGGGAATCGCAAACAATTGTAAGCTCATGCGAGCCAATGCAGGTCGCAAGGAAAGTTCTGGTGCCCCCTGTTTCGATAAAATTCGCTGCGTGAGTCCGGGGAGAGTCGTGGCCCCGGTCCACATTTCCCTTATCCCGGTACCCGGTGCCGGTGAAGGTTCTCGCCAACTCTGGAGGTTCCCGCACCCATGGCTGTCCCGTTCATTGATCTCAAGCGTTTCGAGCCCGATTTCCTCGCCCGTTGGGCGGAGAAGTGCTCCCACCTGACCCAGACGACCCAGTTCGTCGGCGGCCCCGTGGTGGGTGAGTTGGAAGAGAACCTGCGCCGAATCTCGGGCGCCGAGGCGGTGGTCGGTTGCGCCAATGGAACCGACGCCCTGCAACTGGCGCTGCGTGCGCTCAATGTGGGCGAAGGCGATCTGGTGCTGATTCCCGATGCCACCTTCTGGGCGACCTTCGAGGCGGTGGTGAACGTCGGCGCCCGTCCGATCACGGTGGACGTGGATCTGGCAGATCTCCAGATGGACTTCGATCTGTTCCGCGAGGCCGCGGAGAAGTATCGCCCGAAGGCCGCGATCCTGGTGCATCTATACGGCTGGGGCTCGGCGAAGCTGGCGGAGTTCCGCAGCTATTGCCGCGAGAAGGGCATCGCCCTCATCGAGGACGGCGCGCAGGCGCACGGCGTTGTGTGGCGCGGGGAGTCGATCTACAAGGGCGCGCTCATCTCGACCGTGAGCTTCTACCCGGCGAAGGTGCTCGGTTCCTGCGGCGACGCGGGTGCTGTCTATACGAACGATGCGGAGCTGGCGAAGGTCGTCCGCCAATTGGGCAACCACGGGCGCACCACGCACTACGGGCACGGCCTTGTGGGCTGGAACAGCCGCCTCGCAGGTTTCGATGCGGGCTTCCTGAACCTGTGCCTGGACTATATCGATCAGCGGCTGGAGTCCCGCCGCCGCGTCGCTGCGCTCTATCGCGAGCGCTTCACGGCGATGAATGTGTGCCACGTCGCCCCCCCCGCCGACTATGTGGAGAACGGCTACCTGAGCGTCGCGCTGTTCGAGCCAGAGCGTCGCCCCGCCATCGAGGCGAAGCTGAAGGAGAAGGGGATCGGATTCGGGACCGTCTATCCGGGCGCCATGTCGCGCCAGCCGGGCGCGGAGCAGTGGTTGCACGCGCGCGTCGGTGGCGAGAAGGCGGACCTGCTCTGCCGCGGCGTCATCAACCTGCCGCTCTTTGCCTACATGAAGGACAGCGAGGTGGAGGAAGTTCTCTCGGCCTTCGCGGAAGCGATTCGCTGACAGAGTAAAAGGTTCCGCCGCATGCGTTCCTCGGTTGCGTCCGCGACGGGGCTTTGGAACATCACGCGACGTCGACCCTGTTGGCGCGCGTTGTGCAGTAGTTCCGCACGACCGCCCCAGCGCGGATCGAATTGCGTCAGTACCACCGACCGGCAGGAGACCCAGCCCATGTTTACCCCCAAGATGATGGACGTTCCGATGGTGATCGAGCAGACGGAGCGCGGCGAGCGCGGGCTCGACATTTTCAGCCGCCTTCTGGTCGACCGCATTATCTTCATCGGCACGCCGATCAATGACACGGTGGCCACCCTCGTCACGGCCCAGCTCCTCTTCCTGGAAGTGCAGGACCCGGACAAGGACATCAATATCTACATCAATTCCCCCGGCGGCAGCGTGACCGCGGGCCTCGCGATCTACGACACGATGCAGTTTGTGAAGCCTGACGTTTCGACCACCTGCATCGGCCAGGCCGCCTCGATGGGCGCCGTGCTGCTGGCGGCAGGAACTCCCGGCAAGCGCTTCGCCCTCCCCAACAGCCGCATCATGATCCACCAGCCGCTCGGCGGGATGCAGGGTCAGGCCTCGGACATCGAAATTCAGGCGAAGGAAATGCTCCGCATCAAGTCGATGCTGAACGAAATCCTCGCGCGCCACACCGGCCATCCGCTCGAGAAGATCGAGAAGGACAGCGACCGCGACTATTTCATGTCGTCGAAGGAAGCGATGGACTACCGCCTCATCGACAAGGTGGTGGAGAACAAGCCGAAGGGCGAGAAGTAATCAGGACGGCGGGCTGCCCCGATGCGCTTCGCCGCCATCCTGCTGGCCGCCGGGCAGTCCACCCGCATGGGAACTCCGAAGGCGCTCCTCCCTTGGGGGGGCGCCACTTTTTTTGAGGAAGCCGCGCTTGCCGTCGAAGCGGTGGCTCCGCTTCATGCGATCCTCGTCACCAACCCGATGCTTGCCCCTCGGCTCTCCGGTCGATGGAAGGGCCAACTTGTCGTAAATCCCGACTCGGGATCGTCGCAATTCGACAGCCTTTGTCTGGGTCTAAGGGCGATTCCACCCAACAGCGTCAACGGCGCCTTCATCCTTCTGGTGGACAATCCGGGATGGCTTGGTGAGCGGCTGAGGCGTCTCGCAGAAGCCGCATCGGCCGACCCGACGGAGCTTCTGGCCGCAGCATTTCGCGGGGAAATCGGCCATCCACTTTGGCTTCCCGTGGCGCACTGGGCGGCGGTTCTGGAATGGTCGGGACGCGGCGGGCTGCGCGGCTGGATGGTGGCGAGCGGAAAGTTGCCGCGCCCCGTCGAGGTCGATTCCAGCACCGCGCTATCCGATATAGACACACCCGCCAGCCTGGAGGCGTTCCGGCACGCGATGGAGCAACAGCAATGAGTCGTCGGCTTTCCACGTTCCTGGAGGCGATCAAGTTCTCCCACTCGGTGTTCGCCCTTCCGTTCGCCCTTGTGGCGATGGTCGTCGCGGCGAATGGGATCCCGAGCCTCTGGACGATCACGTTCATCGTGATCGCCTGCGTGGCGGCGCGAACGGCGGCAATGGCCTTCAATCGTATCGCCGACCGCCGCTTCGACGCGCGCAATCCGCGGACCGCCAAACGGGCGCTGGTGACAGGGGAACTCACCGTCGGTTTCATGTGGAAGGCGCTGCTGGCTTCGGCGGGCGTTTTCTTCTTCGCTGCGCTGATGCTCAACGGAACCTGCTTCCTCCTGAGCCCGCCGACGCTGGCGATCCTGCTGGCGTATAGCTACATGAAGCGCGTGACACCGCTCGCGCATATCTTCCTCGGATTGGCGCTGGGATTGGCGCCGATCGGCGCGTGGATTGCGGTCACCGAGTCGATCGCCTGGGCGCCGGTCTGGCTGGCGCTGGCAGTGCTGACCTGGGTGGCGGGATTCGACGTGCTGTATAGCTGCCAGGACTACGATGTGGATCGCGCGGAGAAGGCGCTACACTCGATCCCCAAGCGTTTGGGCATCGCGGGGGCCATGCGCTTCGCGGCGGGGCTGCACATTGTGGCGGCGATTCTGTTCTTCATCTTCTGGTGGAGCGCCGGGCTCGGAACCGTGGCCCTGTGCGGTGTCTTCTTCATCGCGCTCCTGCTGCAGCGCCAACACGCCATTGTCTCGCCCAACGATCTATCCCGCATCGACGCGGCGTTCTTCACGCTGAACGGCTACATCGCGATCGGTTTTTTTGCGATGGTATTGATGGACGTGCTCCGCGCGGCTTGAGACCAACACTCGGGAACTTCCCGAGCGGATTCATTCCTTGCCTGATTTTCATTGAGTAAGCATCTGCTCATCGTCAATTCTCCGGTGAACGTTGTCCGAAATCGGATATGAATTGGTAAGGTCGGGTGGACCGCGATGGACTATCTCAGCAAGCTTTTTGACCTCTCTGACTTCCCCGCGCGATGGCGGTGCGGAAACTGGACAGCCTTCGAGGGATGGCTTCATATCGGCTCGGACCTGGCGATCTGGGGGGCCTACATGGCGATCCCCTTTACGATCGCTCACTTTTTGCGGCGACGCCCGGAGGTCCAGTTTCCCACGATCTTTTGGCTGTTCGCGGCCTTCATTTTTTCCTGCGGCACCACGCACCTGATCGAAGCGTCGATCTTCTACTATCCGATTTACCGGATCTCTGGCGTCGCCAAAGCCCTGACGGCGATCCTGTCCTGGGCGACGGTTCTGGCCCTCGTTCGCGTGACTCCTGAGGCGCTCAAGCTCCCCCTGTTGAAGCAGGTGAACGATGAACTGACCAGGGAGGTGGCCCAGCGCAAGAAGGCACAGGGCGCCTTGGCGGAGAGCGAGCGACTTTTCCGGCTCCTGGCAAATGGGGCGCCCATGCTTGCGTGGCTGACGGACCGGGAGGGAAGGACGCTGTTTCGCAACAGCCGAAAGGAGGCTATGCGGACGAAGCTCCAGCAGCCGGACGACGCGCCGTGGTGGGACCTGATCCATCCCAGCGACTTGGCCGCGTGCCGCAAGGCGGTCGAGGAATCCACCGGCGGCGATACCGGCGTGACGTTCGATTGCCGCTTCCTAGCCGAGCCGGGGGATTACAGATGGATGATGCTCAGTTGTGTCCCCTATGTCGATGCCAGGGGCGAATTGCAGGGCATGGTATTCATCGCCATCGACATCTCCGACCGCAAGAAGGCCGAGGAGGATCTCCGCAAGGCGGAGGTGCTCCAGCGGACCCTCGTCAATGCAACGAGCGAGATCGTGTGGCATGTGTCCGGGGACGGCACGATGGAGGACACGGATAGCTGGTGTCGGGGCACCGGAATGTCCCCATCGGCGGCGAAGGGTCACGGCTGGAGATCGGCGGTGCATCCCGACTTCGCGGATGCCTTCTCGTTCCTCGACGACCCGACCGTGAGTGCGGTGACGCGCGTGGAGCGGGAGCTGAAGCTGGTGGGTTCCGAGTGGAGTGTTCGTGACTTTCAGCTACGGGCGATCCCCATTCTCTCGCCCGATGGTCAACTGCGCGAGTGGGTCGGCACGCTCAGCGATCTCTCCGAACTCCGGCGGGCGGAGCGTGATCGCGCCGCCATCCAGCAACAACTCCTGCATGTGCAAAAGCTGGAAAGCCTTGGCGTGATGGCGGGGGGAGTTGCCCATGATTTCAACAACCTGCTGGTTGGGATCGTGGGAAGCGCCTCCTACCTGAAGACCCAGATGCCTCCGGGGGACCCGAACATCGAGTGGGTGGAGCAGATCGAGGAGTCAGGGCGCTGTGCCGCTGGGATCACAGCCCAGATGCTTTCCTTTTCCGGGCGACAGCAAGGCAAGCCATCCCTCATCAAGCTCTCCACGTCGGTCCACCGCGTGCTCGGCCTTGCCACGTTCGGGAAGCACAAGGGGATCCGTTTCGTGGAGGAGCATGCGCAGGAGCAACCGCATGTGTTGATGGATCCGTCGCAGTTCGACCAGGTGGTCCTGAACCTGGTGACGAATGCGGCGGAGGCCGTTTCCCAGCAGGGAGGCACCGTCATCGTGCGCACTTCCGTGATCGCCCTGACGAGCGAGGAACTTGCCCGGACGTGGGTGGCGGATCGCCTGCCGGGGGGCCGCTACGTGGTCCTGGAGGTGATCGACAACGGAGTTGGGATGTCGCCGGAAGTGCTGGCGAAGGTGTTCGATCCCTTCTTCACCACGAAGTTCACGGGGCGCGGGCTTGGGCTGGCGGCGGTTCTTGGCATCGTGCGCGGGCACCGTGGGGCGCTGCGGATTCAGTCGGCGCCAGGCGTGGGAAGCACCTTCACCATCTACCTTCCTGCGGTCGATGGTCCTGTCTCCGTGGGGACTCCCGTCCCCGTGGTGCCGACCGAAACGAGCGAAAGGGAGGAGTCCTCCCTTGTCCTGGTGGTGGACGATGAGCCGCTGGTTCGCCGGGTCGCGGCGGCGATCCTCTCGCGGGCCAAGTACAAGGTCCATGAGGCCGAGAATGGGGCGGAGGCACTCGTCAAGCTGCGCCAGGGAATCGACGGCAGGCCGTACACCCACCTGGTTCTCGACCTCACGATGCCCGGCTTGGGCGGCGTGGAGGTGCTGGAGGTCGTGGCCGTCGAGTTTCCGGGGCTCCCCGTGATTCTATCCAGCGGGCACCACGAGCAGGACCGAGTACCTGAGCGACTCCGCATGTCGCCAAACGTCCGGTTCCTGCAGAAGCCTTACGGCAGCGATGAACTGCTTCGGTCATTGAGGGAATGGAAGAAGTGAGGTGGTACGCCCGACGGGATTCGAACCCGTGTTACCACCGTGAAAGGGTGGTGTCCTAGACCGGCCTAGACGACGGGCGCACACAGAGGCTGTCGACGGCATCGCCGACAGGACGGAGAGGTAAGCGTCGGCAGGTCCCCGGTGTCAATGGCTCAGTGCGTTCGACGTCGCTTTTTTTGCATGGATCACGGCGCGGCTTGCGGGCTTGCGTCTGTGCGACCCCGCGGGTGCAATTCTGCCTACCATCGATGTGAAGGAGTCCCAGATCTTGCGCTTTCCCGACGAACTTTGGCCCGATCCCGCTGAGCGGGAATTGGTCTCAGGTCTCCTTCAGGCGTTTCCCGAACAAGCACTGATCCTCACTGATCGCCTCGTCAATTCGGTCTATCTCTCCGATGCCGCGGAACGCGCTTTTGGGGAGCGCGCGGAGGCGTTGGTCAATCGCTTGGGCCTGTCGTTGCTTGGCTTCGGAGAAAAGGATCGCATCCCGGCGGGGCTGGTTGAGGCGCTGGATGGTTCCTCAAGCGGCTGGGAGGGGATCGTTCAGCTTCAGGCGGTCGGAGGGCCACTCGCCGCCTTTGTACAGGCCAGCGCCATCCGCAGTCGCTCGGGGAGCTTGATCGCGGGCGTGATCCGAATTGGAAAGGTGCAGGCACGATGACTCAGGCAAAACGGGTCCCGGTGGCGGTGTTGGCGAGCGGCCGCGGGAGCAATTTGAGGGCGCTGCTGGAGGCCTCCAAAGCGGGTCATCTTCCCAACGCAGATTTCAGGTTGGTCATCTCCAACCAGCCCGACGCTCCCGCGCTTCTGGTCGCCCAGCAGCACGGGGTTGAAGCCCTGGCGGTCGACCATCGCCCATTCAAGGGCGATCGTGCTGCGCATGAGCGCGCCATCCTGGAGCATCTGCAGGGCGCCGGGGTCGAACTGGTGGTGTTGGCCGGGTACATGCGCCTCCTGACGCCGACGCTGATTACCCCGTTTGCGGGCCGCATGATCAATATTCACCCGTCACTCCTCCCCTCATTCCCCGGAACGAATGCCCAGAAACAGGCCGTCCAGTACGGTGTCCGGGTCTCTGGTTGCACGGTGCATTTCGTGACCGAGGAAATGGACGCTGGCCCGGTGATTTTGCAGCGGGCCGTGCCGGTCCTTCCTGAGGACAACGAGCACACGCTCGCCGCCCGCATTCTCGCGCAGGAGCATCAGGCGATTGCGGCGGCGGTTCAACTCATCACCTCGGATCGCCTGGAAGTCATCGGACGCCAGGTCCGCATCAAACCGAATCCCGATAGTGACTCCAAGACTCCGCTCCTTCATCCCAAGTCCGTTGAAATCGTCGTGGCCACCGGCAACGCCCACAAGCTCCACGAGATCCGAACCATCCTCCAGGATGTACCCGTGGTTTTCCGGGGTACGACCGAGTTCGATCCGATGACCGAGCCGGACGAGAATGCCCCGGACTATCTCGGCAACGCACGCATCAAGGCTCAGGCCTGGCAGCAGAAGACCGGACTGTGGACCTTGGCCGACGACAGCGGTCTGGAGGTCGATGCGCTTAATGGGCGCCCCGGCATCCGGAGCGCCCGCTACGCGGCCAGCAGCGAAGCGCGCAATCGCAAGCTGCTGAGCGAATTGGATGGTGTTCCCTTCGAGAAGCGAACAGCTCGGTTCGTATGCACGGTTGTGCTGTGCGGTCCCGACGGTGAGGAGTACCATGCCACCGGGGTTTGTGAGGGCCACATTGGATTCGAACCCAAGGGCGAGCATGGCTTCGGCTATGACCCGATCTTCGTGCCCGATGATTTTGGCGGTCGCCATCTGGCGGAGCTCAGCGAGTCGACCAAGAATAACATCAGCCACCGGGCAAAGGCACTCTACGGGCTCAAGCCAGCACTTGGCAAACTGCTCAAGATGTGAGCCCCTCTGGGCAACAACCTCCCGATGGGAAGGATTGATCCATGACGATCCGCGGGATCCTTGTCACCGACTTTGACGGGACAATGACCGAGATAGATTTCTATACGATCGTGGTGGACCGGCTGACTCCGGCCGGGGCACTTCGTCACTGGTCGGATTTCGAGGCGGGCTCGATCACTCACTTCGAGGCGCTACGGCGAATTTTCGCCGAGATGCGGTCAACACCGGATCAGATCGAGCAAGTCCTGCGCGACATGAATCTCGATCCCGCGGCGGGTGAGGCCATTGCAGGTCTTCGCCGTGCGGGATGGAATGTCATCGTCGCCTCTGCCGGATGCCGCTGGTATATACAGCGCCTCTTCGAGCGAGCCCGTATAGACGTTGAGTATCATTCCAATCCCGGCGAGTTCGATGCCGACGGAGCCCTTCAGATGACGCTGCCTCAGGGGGCGAAGTACTTCCACCCTGACCTCGGTGTGGATAAGGCGGGCATCGTGAGAACGGCGTTGAATCAGGACGTCCCTGTAGCCTTTGCCGGTGACGGTATTCCGGACCTGGAAGCGGCGATGCTGGTTCCCGCGGAGCGACGCTTTGCACGCGGGGCGCTCGCGGGCCGCCTTCGGGCGCGTGGCGAAGACTTTCGTGGCTACGCGCATTGGTCGGAGATTGCCCGGATGCTACTGGTGGAGGCGCGATCATGATCAATCACCAGAGCCCCTCGATTCCGCTGCTGGTGCGGATCAAGCCCGGTGCACTTGACCGGGTTGGTATTTACTTCGCGCGTGCAGGCATTCGGGGCATTGGCTTGTTCGTCAGTTCCGGATTGCCCGCATCGATTTTGGAACGGGTGCGGCGTTCCTGCGAGGCGAACGGCGTCCGCCTTGTCTATACAGTGGAACCGAAGGATGCGAGCCTTGAATCGGCAACCGACCTGTTCGCATCGCTGCCTGCCGGTTGCGAGGCACTGGCGGGGCTTGGTGGGGGCAAGGCACTGGATCTGGCGAAGTTCGTCGCAGTGCTGGCCAATCGGCCCTACTATGCGATCCCGACATCGCTTTCGAATGATGGATTCTGCAGTCCTCAAGCCAGTCTGACCGTCAAAGGTCGGCGCAAGTCGCTGGGCGCACGCATTCCCACTGGAATTGTGGTGGATACCGAGGCCTGCCTCGCGGCGCCGCTACCACTCTGGTGGTCGGGTGTAGGGGATCTTGTCTCCAAGATCACCGCCATCCACGACTGGCGACTGGCGTTTCATGCGGACGGCACGCCCTTCAATGACTTCGCGGCGCTCCTGTCCGACGCCACCGTGTTCCAGTTCATCGCAAACCCCGATCGCGACCCGGAAGGCATTCGCACTTTGGCGACCGCGTTGATGCTCAATGGCGTTGCAATGGAGATCTGTGGGAACTCGCGTCCGGCCAGCGGCAGCGAGCACCTTGTCTCCCACGCGCTCGACTCGTTCAGCGCGCACCCTCGGCTGCACGGCCTTCAGGTCGGTGTTGCGACCTATATCGTCAGTCTTCTGCAGGGACAGGGAACGGAGAACATCGCGGCACTGTTCGAGAAGACCGGATTCTGGGACGCCTTCGCCAACGATCCACTCCCGCGTTCCGAGTGGTTGGAGGCCTTTCGACGCGCCCCAACCATCAAACAGGACTTTCACACGATTCTGTCGACACGCGACGTACTACCCGAGGTGGAGGCGTTGCTCGCGACCGATTCCAAGCTGAAGACAGTGTTTGTATAGATTGCTATATCCATACAAACACTGTCTATCCATCTATACAAACTAGCAGCCCTTGTCCAGATAGGTCTGAGCGTCGTTTCGCAGAGTCTTGTTCTCTTCCGGATCCGCGGCGATTGTCGCGAGCTTGTCGTGCCCTGCACCGCAGGCGGTCATGCCCAGGTAGAAGATGATCTCCTGCCTCGCTGACGTATCCCGAAGCTCGTCGAATCGAGCGATCAGTTCGGCCGTCACGCGATCCTTTGCTTCGGGGGCTGCCGGATAATGGGTCAGGCCCCACTGTGCCCTCATCGACGAATCGCCGGCGGTTGGATCGTTCATCTCCGCGATGAGCCTCTCGACCACGGCGACAGACTTTACCGGGCGTGTGCTGAGCCCGAAATAGATCGCCTCCCGGCGGGACTGGGGATCGTGTGAAAGCTCGATCATCCGCCGTTCGACCGGCTCGCCGAACGCGTTCCCCCACGAACCGCGGAGGGCCTCACGCACGACGCGATGATCCGGGTGGTTGAGTAGCTGCAGCACAATCTCATCACGCGCCTCCGATTCCTTTCGCGGCGGAAGGAAGAAGATCGAATTGCCGATCGCCTCCAGTACCTCCACCGCCTCGTCACCGGCCAGGCGAGCAAGTCGCGGGTAGTCCGTCTCGTCGCCCCCTGCAACGGGAAGTGCCCGAACAGCGAGCATGCGAGCGCGCGGTGAGGAGTCGGCAAGAGCGTCGCGGATCAGGGGGAGCAAGCTGGTGCGATCAATCTCCCGATCGGCGGTCGTTAGGATGGCGGCAAGTGCCTCGGCACGCTTCTGCGAGTCGACCGAAGCAAGGCGCTCCTCCAATTCCTGCATCCCCTGGGCCTTCGCCTTGTCGTCGCCTCGACGGGTCAGAAGTTCCACCAATTCCGGAGGCGCCTCGACGCGGCTGGAATTGCGCGCGGCGGGGGCGGGTTGGACTGATGGCGAGACGGACACACTGCCGCACGCGATTGCGAGTCCGAGCACCAGACTTCCCGCGGTGGTGCGACCGGCGGTGGAGAGGGGATGTCGCTCAACACCGCCCGCAATCCGCCGTAGCCGCGCCATGATCTCCGATCCATTCAGCATCGAGATCGCCATCGTGGGCGGCGTTGTCGCGCTATGGAGCGCCATGCGAGCCAGCAACGCCGAGTACCACGTCGCATCGCCATCGATGCGCACCGCGGCGGCATCGCTGTTCTCCTCACAGGCCGAGCGATGCGCAGCGCCCAGCCACCAGCTCAGGGGATGGGGCCACCATACTAGCCGGGCCAATTCGATGATGGCCGCCCAGCGGTGATCCGAACCGGCACGGTGCGAGAGTTCATGGGCCAGGGCTGCGTCCAGTTCGCGCGGGTCTCCAAGAAGTGACTCTGGGAGCGCGATCAGGGGGCGTAGCATTCCGCTGAGCGATGGGGAACTGGCGCCTGGCACAATGCGGATGGAGAAGTCGAGCGGTCGCCCGATCAGTCGCGCCAGCTCGTCAGCACGGCGGATGACCGCCGCGGGCGCGGGCTTTGAGGTGGCTAGCAACCGGCTGTGGGAGCGGTGACTGAACGCATGGCGTGCGGTCAAAAGCAACACCCCGCCGAACCATGCGATGGCCATCATCCAGCTCATGGTCATTGGGCGTGCGGGCCCGCCCCGGTGGGTCGCGGGTGTGGCCCCCACCGTGGTCTCCAGATTATTCCGAGGACCGAATGTGGCGGACTTGATGGCGATCCCGACCGACGACAGGACCGGCTCGAGCGGTGCCGGACGCCAGCGAGGCGCCGCCAGAGAAACGATTGGGAGCAGGATAAGCGCGACTGCTCCCGCCCGGCAGAGCGTCATCCGCCAGCCGGGATGGCGTGCGCGGAGGAGGATCAGGAGCGCCCACAGGGCGGATAGGACGAGCGTTCCCTTCAGAACGAGGACGACAACGGCTTCTCTCACGGCGAATTCAGTCATTTTCCATTGCCTCTCTTTTCGCTCCCCTTGGTGGCATCGGATTCACCGGCGGCGATGCGTTGCAGTTCCTGGATCTGTTCGGGTGTGAATTGCTCGCTCCTGACCAGTTCCATGACGAAGTCGGAGGTGGAACCTCCCGTCAGGATTCGGGACAGTCGTTCGGCGAGGGACTTCAGTACGCTGGGCCGCTCCACGGCCGGTGCGTAGAGGAATGCCTTCCCTTCCTTGGTTCGGGTCACCTTCCCTTTGGTCATGAGGACGGCCAGGGTGGATCGTAGGGTTCCGTTGTCGATCTCCCAGGCAAAACGTTCCTGAATCTGGCCGGGCTTTAGCGGGCTCTCCTCCCAGAGAATCCGCATGGCTTCAAGCTCCGAGTCGCTGAGTGGCTCTGTCATTGGTGCGGCTCCTTTCTTATGTGTGGAACATTCACAGTTCCAATCCCACGCGCAAGGACAATGTGTGATGGATTCACAGATTGTCGCGGCACCATGCAAAAAGGCGGCGACCGGGATGTCCGGCCGCCGCCTTGGGTGATCGTTGATGTGGTGAAGAGGGAGCTTACAGTGCGGAGTCGCCGCCCTCGCCGGTGCGGATGCGAACGACCGAGTCGAGCGGCATCACGAAGATCTTTCCATCGCCGATCTTGCCGGTCTTGGCGTTCTTCTCAATCACCGATACAACTTCCTCTGCCATGCTGGCCGGGACAGCGACCTCGATCTTGACCTTGGGGACGAAGGAGACGTCGTACTCGGAGCCGCGGTAGATTTCCACCTGGCCCTTCTGGCGTCCGTATCCCTTCACCTCGGAGACCGTAAGTCCCATGATGCCGATGGCGTTCAGCGCGTTCTTGACGTCTTCCAACTTGAAGGGCTGGATCACTGCGACGATGTATTTCATCGTTGGGAAGGCTCCTGTCGTTGATTGGTCGTGTTAGGCCACGGGCTCGGGGTTCGTCTTCATCATCGGGGCGTGAGAGGCGCTGCTGCTGTGGTTGGCAGTGGGAAGACCCATGCCGCCGCCTGCCATGCCGCCAACGAATCCCGGATCGGGGTAGGCGGAAAGGCCATGCTCGCCCAGATCGAGACCCTGGAACTCTTCCTCTTCACTGACGCGCAGGCCAAGCGTAGCCTTCACGGCGAAGAACATAATGGAGCCAGCGACGAGGCAGAAAGTGATCGTGGCCAGCACACCGATCGTCTGGATGATGAGGAGGCCGGGACCGGCGCCGTAGAACAGGCCGCCATCGGTCGCGAAGAGACCAACCATGATCGTGCCCGAGGCGCCGCCGACGGCGTGAACGGAAACGGCACCGACGGGGTCGTCGACGAACTTGTCAAAGAGCACCACCGCACCGACAACCAGCAGGCCACCGATCAGGCCGATGATGGTGGCGCCAAAGGGGTTCACGGCGGCGCAACCGGCCGTCACGCAAACCAGGCCGCAGAGCGCGCCGTTGAGGGTCATGCCGATGTCGTAGGTCTTGAAGAGGAACAGGGAGAGGAACATCGCGCTGACGGCGCCAGCGGCCGCAGCCATGTTCGTATTAAGGGCAATCATGCCGATGGAGCCATCGGCCGCCATGGTGGAGCCGGCGTTGAAGCCGAACCAGCCGAACCAGAGGATGAAGACACCGAGCGTCGCCATGGGGATCGAGTGGCCGGGGATTGCGCGGGGCTTGCCGTCGGGTCCGTACTTGCCCTTGCGTGCGCCGACGATGAGGGCGCCGAGGAAGGCCATGATGCCGCCGGTCAGGTGAACGACCGTCGAGCCCGCAAAGTCGGTGAAGGCATAGAAGCTCTCACCGTCGGGCTTGGCGTAGCCCATCTGCTCGCCGAGGCCGCTCAGCCAGCCGCCGCCCCAGGCCCAGTGGCCGATCGTCGGATAGATGATGGCGGTGATGATGGCGGTGACGACCAGGTAGGAGAGGAACTTCGTCCGCTCGGCCATTGCGCCGGAAACGATCGTGCCGGCGGTGGCGGCGAACATGAGCTGGAAGAAGAGCTTGGCTTCCATCGGGATGGCGGCCCAATCGAGCGAAGCAAAAGTTCCTTCGGGGCCGGACGCGAACCAGCCAGATGTGCCGATCAATCCGTTGCCTGCGCCGAACATGATGGCGAATCCGACCGCCACGTAGGCCAGCGTGCCCACGCAGACCGACATCAGATTCTTCATCATGATGTTGTTGGAGTTCTTCGCGCGGGTGAACCCGCTCTCCACGTAAGCGAAGCCCAGTTGCATTGAAAACACCAGCGTACCGGCGAGGACCGTCCACATGGTGTCCATGAGGAACTTCGAGTTGTCGGCGCTGGCGGCGACTTCGGCCACCGCCTCGGTGGCGGTATCCACAGCCGCGGCCACTGCATCAGCCGGGGCGTCCTGTCCGAGAGCAACCCCTGCCATCAGGGCGGTTCCGCAACCAGCCATCAACAGCGCTGCTCGGCGAATCTCTTTCGACGTCATGCTAGTTTCCTTTCTCAATTCGTTGAGCTCTCGCACCTCGTCGGCAGCATGGGAGAATACCCACTCACAGCGACCGTCCGTGCGCGAATTGAGATGGACGTTTCGCGGCTTGGTTGGCCGTGTCAACTACTCATCCAGCGGTGGGCTAACTGTGTCTTTTTGTGGCCCTAATTAGACAATTCGCTACAAATGACTGAAATATCTAAACTTGATATTTCATGCTGGGCATTTATGGCCAGCATAAAAGCTTTATTGGAGCGAAAATAACTGTCTAAAAAGAGCCAATCTCCTTGGGTAGCAAACCCGCATCTCCCCTCGACGGTCTTTAGTTTCCGTCTCAAGCCGAAGAAATCGTTGCCCCAAACGCCGGGAAAGCAGCGATTCGACCACAGTCACTCCAAGAGAAAAGGCAGACCCATGCGACGTAACCCCATCCGCTCACTCATCCCTGCCCGGCTTGCGCTGGTCCTGATGTTGTTGCTCCCTCCCGCCGTCCAGTTTCACGCGTATGCCGAGGAAACCGCCGCTCCCGCCAGCGCCGAGGCAACGCCCACGATTTCCGATGAGACCCCGTTCGTTTCCATCGACGGTGTCGATTATACGCTCGGCAAGCTGAAGGTCGCGGCCAGTTTCCGCCAGATCGGCACCAAGTCCTTCAATCCCGAGACCGAGTTGAAAGGCTTCCGCGGAGAGCGGCTGGAAGATGTGGCCCGCACCATCGGCGCCTGGAACTCCTTGGCGGCTGAGGCAGCGAAAGCCGGTCTTGAACTGAGCGAGGCACGCAAGACCGAGGCAGATCGATTCCTCGATCGCTATGCCGGTTCCGTGCTGTTTCGCCAGTGGGTCACGGACAAGATGCCGAAGCTGGATGAAGAGGCGCTCCGCAAGGAGTACGAGGCCACGAAGGCCGATAAGTTCCCTCAGGCCGAGGAACTGCGGCTCCGCCAGATCTTCCTCTCCACCTACAAGCCGTACACTGTGAAGGAAGGCGACACGCTGGAGTCCATCGCCAAGGAGCAGTCCGGCGATGAGGCGGCCGCAGCGCGCATCCTCTCGAACGAAACCAAGCGTCCCCGCGCCGAGGAAACCGAGTCGGCGGACGAAGGGAAAGAGCAGGAAAAATTGCCGCCGCGGGCGCTGGTCGCTGGCGAGTCGTTGATGGTCCCCATGAGCGAGACCGAGGCGGCTGCGGTGCTGGCCAAAGCCAACGAGGCAATCGCCAAGATCAACGGCGACACCGGCTTCGTGGCCGTTGCCAATGAGTACTCCGAGAACCAGCGCCCCGGCGAACTCTGGGTGGTGCGTCCCAAGTCCCAGGATCGCCCGATCCTGTCGGAGATTACCGAGACTTTCTTCAAGCTGAAGGACGGCGAGATGTCCGAGCCCGTCCGCACGAAGCACGGGTACCACATCATCCTCCGCGAAGCCTATGTGCCGGAGGGATTCCGCCCTTTCTCCGAGGTGGAGGGCGTTGTCCGGCAGGATCTGGAAAACAAGGCCAAGATGGATTTGACCGCGGCATTCTTCAACTCGGTCATCGATGACAGCGGCCTGGTGAAGCTGCACGCCGAGAACATTGCCAAGAGCAAGCAGGACGAGTCTCCCGACGATGTCATCCTGACGATCGACGGCAAGGACATCAACCGCCAGACCTTCAACTCGGCCAGCCGCCGCTTCCTGGAGGAGGACGCCAACCGCAATGTGGACGCAGTGAAGGCTCAGCTCTCCCGCATTGGACTCATGCAGGGATCGATGGTATCCGCCTACCGCAAGCTCCCCGTCTTCGCCGACCTTCCCGAGACCAAGGCGTTTGTCGCGAGCATGAATGAGGTCCAGCTTGCGCAGACCTTGCTGGAGAAGCGCCTTGACGAGGAAGTGAAGGCTCCGACGGACGAGGAGATTGCGGCACAGTACGAGGCCGAGAAGGATCGCTACAAGACACCGGAAACCTTCGATCTGGCCAAGATCGAGATCAAGGAGTTGGAGACCACCGAGCCGGGGTCCTACGACCTTCGCAAGCAGGAGCTGACCGCGGCACTGAAGTCGGTCACCTCGCTGGAGGAATTCCGCGCCCTGGCCAACGAAGTTCGCAAGCAGGAGGATGGCGTGAATACCCCAGAGGACGGCAAGGTGGGCAAGCGCCGCGCCAGTGAGTTCATCACCTCCGTTGCCCAGACGCTGCGCGACGTCAAGACGCCCGGTCTCTCCGCCCCCATCGACAATCCCAGCGGCCTTTATACGTACTACTGGGTCTCTGCTCACGAGAAGGAAGGCCTGATTCCCATCGCCGACGTGAAGGAAAGGATCGCGGACCAGCTCAAGCAGAAGGCTCGCGAAGAGCGCCAGACCGCCATCATCGACGAGCTGAAGGCGAAAGCGACAGTGAAGCTGCTGATCGAGTAACCGGGGGATCCGGGTGGCCTCATGCCCGGAAAGCACGAACACTCCAAACGATTCCAAGGGGCCCGGGCGGTGCGTCCGGGCCCCTGTTCGTACCCGGTGCGCCACGCGGTCCAACCCGATCCCTCCGGGCGTCCAAAGGGCATTCGGCTTGACGCCCGGGACACAGCCTCGGAACACCTTACCGCCTTAAAGAAGGCGGAATTTTCCACTCCCACGGCAAAGCGATCCGATGAGCCTCTTCGATCAAATCCAGGAAGCAGCAGCGTTTATCAGAACCAAGGTGAAGTCCTCCCCCAAGGTTGGCGTGATCTGCGGCACCGGCATGGGGTCGCTCGGTGACACCCCCGAGGGCCTGGTGAAGATTCCCTACGGCACGATCCCCCACTTCCCCGTCTCGACGGTCGAGAGCCACCCGGGCAACCTGTGCTTCGGCAAGCTCGGCGGCAAGGACGTGGTCGTCATGCAGGGCCGCTTCCACCGCTACGAAGGCTACTCGATGGAGAAGGTCACCTTCCCCGTGCGCGTCATGAAGGCGCTCGGTGTCGAGACCCTCATCATCATGAACGCGGTCGGCAGCGTGAACCCGCTGATCCCCGTCGGCGCGCTGGTGATCGTCACGGACCACATCAACATGATGGGCGACAATCCCCTGGTCGGCCCCAACGACGAGCGCCTTGGCGTCCGTTTCCCCGACATGAGCGAGCCCTATAACCGCGCCCTGATCGCCCGCATGGAAGCGATCGGCGTGGAGAAGAAGATCAAGACCTACAAGGGCGTGCTGGTGGCAGTGACGGGCCCGAACCTGGAGACCGCAGCGGAGTACCGCATGTTCCAGCGCATCGGCGCGGACTGCGTGACCATGTCGACGATTCCCGAGTGCATCGTGGCAGCCCACACGGGGCTGAAGTGCGTGGCGCTCTCGACCGTGACAGACTCGTGCCTCCCCGACAACCTCAAGCCCGCCGTGCTGGAAGAAATCATCCACGTCGCCAACAGCCGCGAGACCGACCGCGTGGGCCTGGTGACCGGGTTGATCGAGACCTTGTAAGGCGGAAAAGAGAAAAGCAAAACCCGACCGCAGATTGCGCAGATTTCACAGATTCTCCAAGGGACGTTGGCAGTGGATAGCAGCGCGGTGATTGACTTGGATGATGAAGGCGGACATGGCGCGGATCGGTGAAGCACAAAGCCGGACCGCAGATTGCGCAGATTCTCCGAGGGACGTTGGCATTAGGTAGCAGCGCTGGTGATTGACTTGGATGATGAAGGCGGACATGGCGCGGATCGGTGAAGCACAAAGTCGGAACGCAGATTGCGCAGATGTCGCAGGTTCTCCAGGGGACGTTGGCGGGACCACTTGGAGGGCAAATTGTTGAGCATGATCGATCTGGGACGAGTCTCCCTAGGGAGAGGCGCTTCGGAGAGCTGAAGGAGATTCAGTGGCGGCGCAGGATCCACAGACTCGCGCATTGATCGGGGCGGCGATGGAGGTTCATCGGGTTGTCGGTCCCGGACTGCGAGAGGTGTTCTACCAGCTCGCGCTCGCTGAGGAACTGAAACGGAGGAGCATCGATTTTGAGCGGGAAAAGAGCTTCCGGTTCGTCTACAAGGGGACCCCTCTGGACGTCGAGGTCCGCCCGGATTTTGTCGCCTTCGGAGAGGTCATCATCGAGGTGAAGGCCATCAAGGAAATCGGTGATATGGAACGAAGCCAAGCGATCAACTACTTGAAGGCGACTGGGATGCAACGCGCCCTGCTACTCAATTTCGGCCCTCCGTCGCTTGAGTTCGAACGCTACGTCAACACCGCCTATGTTCCTCCAACCTGACCCCCCGACTGAAGAATCTGCGAAATCTGCGTAATCTGTGGTCCCAAATCTTTGTCACCCTAAACCCCAGTCCTGAATCACCGCCAGCAGCCCGAAACCGAAACCAAGCCCCCGACTGAAGAATCTGCGAAATCTGCGTAATCTGTGGTCCCCAAATCTTTGTCACCCTGAACCCTAGTCCTGAATCACCTCATCTGTGTCATCTGCGTCATCTGCGGACCAAAAGCAGTTCCTCTGTGGACCCACTAGCACCGGAAAGAAACCCGACGTCATGAGTACCGAAAGCCCCGATTACAGCCAGACAGTGAATCTCCCCAAGACCGACTTCCCGCAGAAGGCCTCCCTGGCCCAGCGGGAGCCGGAGCGCCTTGCCAAGTGGGAGCGCCTCGCGGTCTCCCAACAGCTCTCCGCCCGCACGGACAAGCCCAACTTCGTCCTGCACGACGGACCGCCCTATGCCAACGGCGACATTCACATCGGCCACACGCTTAACAAGGTCCTCAAGGACATCATCGTCCGCTTCAAGGCCATGACGGGCCACCGCGCCCACTACATCCCCGGGTGGGATTGCCACGGCCTGCCCATCGAGCAGAAGGTCGTCGATGACCTGCGCGCCAAGAAGCAGTACGAAGGGAAGTCGGCCCTGGAAATCCGCCAGCTTTGCGCCCAGTACGCGCAGGGGTGGATCGACAAGCAGCGCGAGCAGTTCAAGCGGCTCGGTGTCGGCGGCTCGTGGAGCACGCCGTACATCACCATGGACCCGAAGTTCGAACTCGGCATCCTCGACGCCCTCGCACAGCTCGTCAGCAAGGGGCTCGTCTACAAGGGCCTGAAGGTCGTGTACTGGGACCCGGTGTTCGAGACCGCGCTGGCCGAGGCGGAGATCGAGTACAACGACAACCACGTCTCCCAGTCGATCTACGTCAAGTTTCCGTTCCTCACCACGCCGCCGGTCGAGTCGCTGAAGGACGGAGCCTCCATCGCCATCTGGACGACGACCCCGTGGACGCTCCCGGCGAACCTCGGCGTCTCGGTCCATCCTCAATTCGAGTATGTGGCCTACAAGGTGAACGGCGAGGTGATCGTCGTTGCGAAGGAGCTGCTCGCGTCCTTTGTGAAAGACACAGGGCTTGAGGGCGGCGAGGTGCTGGAGACCTTCAGCGGCGCGCTGCTCGACCGTCAGGAATGCGCCCACCCGCTGATCGCGGGAAAGCGCTCGCTGGTGATGGTGGGCGAACACGTCACGCTGGAGCAGGGCTCGGGCGCCGTGCATACGGCCCCCGGACACGGCGTCGACGACTTCAACATCGGCCAGCGCTATGGCCTGGAGCCCTTCAATCCCGTCGATGAGCGCGGCTGCTTCACGGACAAGTACCCGGACATGCAGGGCGTCTCGGTCTTCAAGGCCAACGACATGGTGATCGAGCGGCTCAAGGAGTCGGGCCTGCTGCTCGCCCACAAACCGTACAAGCACAGCTACCCCTACTCGTGGCGTTCGCGCAAACCGATCATCATGCGCGCGACCGAGCAGTGGTTCATGAACGTGGAGAAGGACGGCCTTCGCGACAAGGCTCTGAAGGAATGCGAGCAGGTCGAGTGGATCCCCAAGTGGGGCTTCGACCGTATATACAACATGCTCAAGTCTCGTCCCGACTGGTGCCTCTCGCGCCAGCGCGCCTGGGGCGTGCCGATCCCGTCGATCGTCGACAAGCGCAACGGTGAGAGTTACCTGCTCCCCGAAGTCATCCAGTGCTTCGCGACCTTCGTGGCGGCGGAGGGAACCGATGCCTGGTTCGCCCGCCCGCTGGTTGACTTCCTCCCCGACCGCCTGAAGCCGGAGGCCGAACACTTCGAGAAGGAGTTCAACTGCCTCGACGTGTGGTTCGACTCGGGCTGCACACACTTGGCGGTGCTCAACGATCACTACGGCCTCTCGTGGCCCGCGGACCTTTACCTGGAGGGAAGCGACCAGCACCGCGGCTGGTTCCAGTCCTCCATGTGGGTGTCGCTCGGCACGAAGGGTGCCGCGCCGTACAAGAGCGTCCTCACCCACGGCTTCGTGCTCGACGAGAAGGGTCAGCCGATGTCGAAGTCCCTCGGCAACGTCATCAGCCCCCTCGACGTCATCAAGGAAAGCGGCGCCGACGTGCTGCGCCTGTGGGTGTCCTCCGAGGACTATCGCGGCGACGTGAGCATCGGCAAGAACGGCATCAAGCAGATCTCCGAGGCCTATCGCGGCATCCGCAACACGCTGCGCTATTGCCTCAGCAATCTATACGACTATACGCCCGCCAACGCGGTGGCCTACGATGAGCTTTCCTTCGAGGATCGCTGGTGCCTGCACCACCTCAACGAGCTGATCCGCCGCGTGCGCGAGAGCTACGACAAGTACGAGTTCCACCGCGTCTATCAGCTCGTGAACAACTTCTGCTCCACGCAGCTTTCCGCGCTGTACCTCGACATCATCAAGGATCGTCTATACTGCTCCGCGCCGGACGACGTGTTGCGTCGCTCGAGCCAGACGGTGCTATACGAGCTGGTGTCGGTGATGTCGCGCCTGCTGGCACCGGTGCTCGCCTTCACTGCCGACGAGGCGTGGGAGTTCCTCCACGGAAACGCCGACGCTTGCGTCCACCTCGAGTCGTTCCCCGAGCCGCACCCGGATTGGGACAATGCGGAGCTGGCGGAATCGGTCGAGCGACTCATCGTGCTGCGGCGCCAGGTCACCAAGGCGATCGAACCGCTGCGCGCTAAGGAAAACAAGGTGATCGGCAACTCGCTCGAAGCGGCGGTAACGCTCACGGCCGATGACCCAGAAACTCTCGGTTACCTCGAAGAACGCATCGAATCGCTCCCAACGTTTTTCATCGTATCGCAGGTTGAGCTCCAAAAGGCTCAGCCTACTGAGGTTACAGAAGAGCTTCGGCAGAATGGACTTCACTTGACCTTGCGGGTGACCAAGGCTACTGGTCAGAGATGCTTACGGTGCTGGAAATGGACGCATGACGTTGGTCAGGACTCCGCGAATCCGGCACTGTGCAGGCGATGCGCGACAGCAATCCGGAGGAAGTCCTCGTGAAGAACACTGCTACTGCCGGCCCGAAAAAATCGCCCCCCGCACGAAAGAGTGCGGTGACGGTGAAGCCTCCCGCGAAGAAGGTGGCTGCCAAGAAACCGGCCCCCAAGATCACGAAGGCGACACCGGCGAAGTCAAAGGCCAGCAAGAGCAGCCCCGCGAAGAAACCCACAAAAGCCATCGCATCGAAGGTTGTCGAAAAAGCAAAGAAGCCCCAAGCTAAGCTACAGACAAAGGCGGCGGCCAAACCGGCCCCCAAAGCCAAACCCGCCGCCAAAGTCGTTGCGAAACCCAGCAAGCCCGCCACCAAGGTGGCGCCGGCCAAGAAGACCAAGCCAGCCGCAGTTGTCTCCAAGCCAACCCCACCCTTGGCCAATCCCTCCCGTTCCAAAGCAAGTGTGCCCGTGACCAAGAAGACCCCGGAAACAGCGGCTCCCAAGGCCGTCGTCAAGCCCCGCCCAGAAGCAAAGACAGCAGAGAAGGCAGCGCCCGCCGCGCCAGTAAAGGCGGCAAAGCCCAAAGCCAAGCCCACAGCCAAAGCCGTTGCTCCCAACTCGGCCGAGGACCCCAAGAACCGCAGCCACCACCTGCAGAAGCTGCTCGCCCTGCGCGAGAAGACCCACAAGGTCCGCAAGGTCGGCGAAGGTCTCTCCACCTCTGTGAAGAAGGCATCTGCCGCCAGCAACGCCGCCGAGCAGGCGCGCGCCGCAGAGGCCCAGAAGGCCGCGGAAGCCCAGAAGGCAAAGACAGCCCGCCCCAAGAAGGCTCCCTACACCAAGGCCGAATTGAACGAGCTCCGCAACATGCTCCAGGAGGAGCGCGAGCGTCTGCTCAACGACCTGCGTCAGTTGGATGATCTGGCCGACAGCAACCGCCAGACGACCCACGCCACGTTCTCGAGCCATCAGGCCGACGCCGCCTCGGACAGTGCCGCACTGGAGAGCACCTACATCCAGCGCCGCTACGAGGAGGAGCGCTTCGCCCAGGTCTCCGAAGCGATTCTCAAACTCGACGCAGGCACCTACGGCCTGTGCGAGCTTTGCGCCGACGAGCCACACGGCAAGTGCGCCACCTGCCCCTTCATCCCGGTCGAGCGCCTGAAGGCGAAGCCCTTCGCCAAGCTCTGCGTTCAGCTCCGCATGGAGATGGAAAAGAAGAATCGCCGCTAACCAGCTGGCTTCCCCTCTCGCGGCCCTCCCCACCGGGAGGGCCGTTTTCGTTTCCCGTGATGCAACCCTCCAACATCATCAATCGTGCTTCCCTATCGCTTGCGCTTGCGCGGAACACCTGCGGTGCGGATCGTTGCGGCCATGTTCATCTTTGTCGTCACACCCATGATCGGCCTCAGCCTCCCCGCACTCGTCCCGATCGTGACGGCCGTGGCAGGCGCCATGGGCTACAAGGTGCTTGTCGATATGAAGGACGGCGGCGACATCAACGATGCGCTCCGCCAGCGCCTTGAGGAAACCACCACGGTCGAGGTCAAGCTAACCGACAGCGTGCTCGATCAACTTCGCGGAGAAGTCCAGCGCGGCAAGGCCCTGTACTTCGAGCGCGATGGCATCATGGTTGCCCTCATCATCGACGAGCGGGGACGGTTCCGTGTCGAGGCAAGCGGCCCGCAGGAGGCCAATCGCCGCGACCTGGAGGCCGCAGGTCGCGAGTTCGTCGAGAACCTCGCCCAGCTCTTCGCCTACAATCGCGCCACGGAAGTGATCACACGGTTGAACGCCGAAGTCCTCGAGGAGGAACGGCTCGAAAATGGCGAGATTCGTCTGCGCATCGGGCGATGGACCGACCGGGAGGGGACTGAATGACAACGGGGCGCTTTACCAAGCTTGAAAAGCCGATCGAGAAACCGTCCGCGCCCGCGGAGCCGGAGGCGGCCCCGCAGCAGGAGTCCGGCGCCAATGACTATCCCACGTTCCTCAATATGGCCGACGAGGCGTTCTTCAGCGGCAACTACCGCGACGCGCTGCGCCACTACTCGCGCGCGCTCCAGCAGGAAAGCTCGCAGGTCTATCCGTGGGTCGGGCAGATCAGTTCCCTGCTGGCGCTCAAGCAATATCGCGAGGCGGAACTTTGGTCCAACAGGGCGCTCGAACAGTTTCCCGAGGACCCATCGCTCCTGTCCCAGCGTGCCCGCGTCCTTGCAGCAACCGGCAACATCAAGCGGGCGCTCGGGGTAAGCGACTACGCCATCAGCCACGGGGCGACGACCTGGACGTGGCTCGCGCGCGGCGAGGTCCTGCTGGAAGCCAACGACACGAACGCGCTCTTCTGCTTCGAGAAAGCGATGGAGCTGACGGGGCGCGAGGACTGGCGCATTCCGCTGCTCGCAGGAATCTCCTTCGCCCGCAAACGCCAGTGGGCCAGCGCCGAGGACTTCCTCCGCCGCGCCACCATTGCCAACCCGAAGAGCGCCTTTGGCTGGTACGAGCTTGCTCGCGTGCTATTGGAAATGGCCCAAACCGACCGTGCCGTCGACTGCGTGAACCGGGCGATACAGCTCAATCCCGGGTTCCGCCCCGCAGTCCAGCTCAAGGAGAAGATCTACAAGCAGCCGCTCCTCCATCGAATCCTCCGACGGTTCATTCCCTGACAATCGGAGCTCCCTCCGACCCGAGCCACGAACATTCGGTGAAAACGGTGTGTCCTTGCTGTTGACCGGCGGAAGCCAAAGGCAGGAAGGTTATCTCCCGGCAGGATCACCATCCCAAGGGCTCCCATAACAACAATGAGTTTATCGCGTAAACCGACGAAGTTTATCTTTGTGACGGGAGGTGTGGCCTCGTCGCTGGGTAAGGGCATCGTGGCCTCGGGCCTTGGCACCCTTCTGGTGCACCGCGGGATCAACGCGGAAATCATGAAGCTGGACCCGTACCTCAACATCGATCCGGGTACCATGAGCCCCTTCCAGCACGGCGAAGTATTCGTGACCGACGACGGCGCCGAGACTGACCTCGACCTGGGTCACTATGAGCGTTTCCTTCACAAGCCCACGTCGAAGGCCCACAATCTGACGGCCGGTCAGGTCTACGAGAACGTCATCCGCAAGGAGCGTCGTGGCGACTATCTTGGCGCCACCGTGCAGGTCATCCCCCACATCACCGACGAGGTGAAGCGCCGCATCATGACGCTGGCGCGCGACAAGAAGGCCGAGGTCCTCATCATCGAGATCGGCGGTACTGTCGGCGACATCGAATCCCTCCCCTTCCTCGAGGCGATCCGTCAGATCCCCTACGACGTCGGCAAGGCCAACTGCATCTTCCTGCACGTCACGCTGCTCCCCTACCTGACCGGCGCCGGCGAGCTAAAGACCAAGCCGACCCAGCACAGCGTGAAGGCGCTGCGCGAGATCGGCATCCAGCCCGACGCGCTTGTGTGCCGCACCGAGGTGGAGATGGATCCATCACTTCGCCGCAAGATCGGCATGTTCTGTAACGTCGAGGAGCGCGCGGTCTTCGAGAGCGTCAACGTTCAGTACATCTACGAAGTCCCCCTCATGCTTCACCGCCAGGGCCTCGACGACTGGACGGTCAAGCAACTTGGCATGGAGGCTCCGGAGCCGGACATCAGCGATTGGGAAAACCTGATTTCGGGCATCCGCTCCGCCAAGGAAACCGTTCGCATCGGCGTGGCGGGTAAGTACATCGACCTACAGGACGCCTACATTTCGATCTACGAAGCGCTGAAGGCGGCCGCTTGGCAGGCGGGCGTGAAGCTGGATGTCTGCCGTATAGACAGCGAGACGGAAAAGGAGGAGCTGGCAGCGGAACTGGAGAGCTGTGACGGCATCCTGATCCCCGGCGGCTTCGGACCGCGCGGTGTGGAAGGGAAGATCTTCGCGGCGAATCTGGCCCGCGAGCGGAAGATTCCCTTCTTCGGAATTTGTCTGGGGATGCAGGTGGCGCTCATCGCCTTCGCCCGTCACGTCTGCGGCATGGAGGACGCCAATTCGAGCGAGTTCAAGGAGAAGTGCGAATTCCCAGTCATCGACCTGATGCTGGAGCAGAAGGCGGTGCTGGACCTTGGCGGAACCATGCGCCTGGGCGCCTACCCGATGCGCATCAAGCCCGGGACGAAGGCCGCGCAATGGTATGGCACTGCTGAGACCAGCGAACGCCACCGGCACCGGTTCGAGGTCAATAACTCCTACCGTCCGCGGGTCGAGGAGAAGGGCCTGGTGATCAGTGGTACCTTCGAGGAAACGGACCTGGTGGAAATGATCGAGATCCCCGATCACCCCTGGTACGTTGGCTGCCAGTTCCACCCCGAGTTCCAGAGCCGCCCCCTGGCACCACACCCGCTCTTCCGTGGCTTCATCGATGCGGCCATCAAGGGGATGCGTGCGAAGGGCGCGGGCAAGTAATTCGGTCGGACGCTCAACCGACTCACAGCGGCGCCACCCCGAAGCACGGGGTGGCGCTTGCCGTATCGGGGGGAATCGCGATGGTGTGGCTGAGGATCGGTTCGGTCCATCAGCAGAAATTCACTTTGCCCGGCTGCGGGAATCGCGCCATTGTGGTGCGCATGTTGACCGTCAAAAGCCTCGGGAGTTCCACTTTTCGTGTTGAGCAGAGTTGAAGGGCGATTCTACGAGCAGGCCGGGTGGGAGAGTGTCTCCTGCCGATTGTGCCCCCATCATTGCTCGATCGCGCCCTCACGGAGCGGTGCCTGTGGTGTGCGAACGAATCGCGGCGGGAACCTCTATCTGGATCTGTACGGTCGCCTGAGTCACCGCGAGCCGGTCTACTCTGATGACCTTCCACTCTATCACTTCAAGCCTGGGGAGAGTTGGCTTCAGGTGGGTTCGCGCGGCTGCACCATGCGATGCCCCTTCTGTAATACCTGGAAGCACAGTCAGGTCGCTGGATCGTTGGCGCCGCCCGTGTCCCCCGAGCAGATCGTGGAGCAGGCAGTGGCAGGTCGCCTTTCCGGGATCAGCTTCGGAGTGAACGAACCCGTCCACCTGCACGAGTTCGTCTATGACACGTTCGTAGCGGCGAAACAGGCGGGACTCCACACCCACATGGCCACGAGCGGTCTTTGGTCCGAGGCTCCGATTCGGGAAATGGCACCGGTGCTGGATGCAGTCACGGTGGGATTGAAAGGTCTCAACGAGTCTTTTTACCAGGCCGAGTTGGGCGGAGAACTGCCAACGGTCCTTGAGGCAATCACCCTGCTTCACGCGTTGGATGTCCACTTGGAACTGACTTGGCTGGTCATCCCAGGTTGCACGGACAAGCAGGGCGAGGCGGTGGCGTTGATGGACTTCCTTTCACGGCTGGGGACGGCCCCCCCGATCATCCTCGTCCCCTATGAACCGTCCTTCACTTGGTCAAATGAGGGCAACGCGGCGACCCTTGAGCATTTGAAGGCGTTCCGCGCGCATTTCAAAGACTACGGCAACTCCGTCTACGAAGCCCATGAGGACAGCGCGGAGAATAACACCCGGTGCATGAAGTGCGGGCGCACTTTAGTGCGGAGGGGAATGGCGCGCCTGGTGATCACCAGTGTCCCTCACACAGGCCGTCCTAAGTCAGAGTGCCCCACCTGCGGCACGCCGGTCCCTTACCGCATCTGAACTCTTCAGAATAATCGTCATCGCCCGTTCGGTACTATCGGTTGACTGGTTGCTGCGACTGATCCAGATTCATAATGGGTTCCGAGAAGAAAACCTCACTCCAACTCCAATCCAAAGGGGTATAGCCTATGCTTATGTCGAGAAAAGTACTGGGGGCAGCGACCGTCTGCACCCTGTTGATCGCGGGGGCGACAGAAGCCCGCGATGCGGTTCTATTGCGCGGCCACAGTGGCGAAGTCGTTCCCGCCAGTTCGTTGCCGAAGTTTACCGGGGGAAGCGGCCAGAAGCTGACCATTCCCGGCGGTCCCACCTTCAACATCACCTATGACGACGGAGCAGGCGTGGGCTTTAACGACGCGACCCATGGTGCCAATCGCAAGGCCGTTGTGGACGCGGTGCTGACCTACATCGGCGAGCGCCTCGATCACACCGGTACCTGCGATGTGGTGTTCGAAACATCCCAGTCCGATGGAACCGGCTTCCTCGCGTCGGCTGGAACGCTCTACTTCGTCGGCGAGAATGATTACGCCGGTGGGTTTGCTTTCGATCACCTGACGACCGGGACCGATCCTGACGGTGGTTCGGCTGATATCTACTGCACGGTCGATTTTGGCTACACGTGGAACAACGACACCGGTCCTGTCGGCCCGGGCGAGTTCGACTTGTACTCGACGCTGCTGCACGAGATGACTCACGGGCTGGGTATCGCCTCGCTGACGAATAGCGACGGCACGTCCCAGATCGCAGGAACCCGCACCAGCTACGACAACCTGCTCTTCCAGATCTCCGGTGACGTGAAGGTTTGGGCGGCTGGGCCCGGTAGCATGAATTTTCAGGCCTCGAGCCTGAACGGTGGCACGAACACTGTCGAATTCCGCGGCGCGCAGTCCATCGCCGACTACGCGGGCGGCGCCACCTTCCCGCGCGTCGACACACCGGCGGTGTTCGCGGCAGGCAGCAGCGTTTCCCACTTCCAGTCCCCCAACTCCATCACCTCGGGAAGCCCGACCCCCGAGGCGACGGTCATGCAGCGTTCCACCCCTCCGAACACGGAGCGCCGCGAATTTGTGGCGTTTGAGCTGGGCGCGCTGGAGGATCTTGGCTACACCATCAAGAACACTTCTTCGTCGCGTGACTGGCTGATGTACTGATTCAGTACTCCAGCCCGGTGAGCTTCTCGACCTGTGCAAGCAGGTCATCGAGTTCGAAGGGCTTGGGAAGAAAAGCATCCGCCCCCGTGGACTTAGCCCAGTCCTGCGGGGGCGTGCTCGTTTCCTGGGTGAGGGCCGTCATCAGCATGACCGGCGTGGCGCTGATGGATTGGTCGGCGCGGATCGCAGCCAGCACTTCCAGGCCATTCATGCGTGGCATCTGAACATCCAGAAACACCGCTGCGGGCCGATTGGCGCGAACGGCGGCAAGCCCGTCGGCGCCGTTGTGGGCGATGACGCAGCGGTGTCCACGCGACTCAAAGATCAGCCGGAAAAGGTCGCAAATTTCGCGCTCGTCGTCGATGACGCAGAAGACCATGGCAGGCATGTTCCTGTGACGCTCGTGGATGAGGATGTACTCGCGGTAAAGGATGAGGCCGCGGCGTGCTTCTGGCAACTGGGAAAGCTAGCGCGGCTTGCGACACAGTGCCATCAGCGAGACTCCCACTGGAAGATTCACGCGACGCAGTAATGCCGCCTCTATCCGGAGGATTTGAATCAACAGCCGGTTGATCGGCCGCGGGAGCGGAATTAGGTGGGTCCGAGGCCGGGCGGGGGCCTGCACCCCGTGAGAGCGTTGCCAAGCGCGCTGGATCAGCCGGAACGCCACGATCGGGAAGTAGGTGAAGCTGATCCCGTAGGTGTACTTCACCGGCTCGAAACCAGCGTTCGTGAGCAGTCGCTTGAACTCGGGGTGGCTGTAGCGACGGAAGTGATGCAGTGCGATGTCATGGTCGCTCCAGAGGAACTGGTGCGCGGGCACCGTCGCCATCAGGTAGCCACCCGGTTGGAGAACCCGGAAGAACTCGTCGGTCAGCCGCTTGTCGTCCTCGATATGCTCCATCAGGTCCAGCGCCAGGATCAAGTCCATGGAGTCGCTCGCGATGGGCAACTCCGTCACGTCCCCCCGCAGCAGATTCTGGGCACCGCGCCGCTGGGAAAACTGAAGCGCCAGGTAGCTAAAGTCGATGCCGAGCGGTTCCCAGCGCCGCAGCGCGTTAAGCACCAAGCCGGTCCCACAGCCGACATCCAGCACATGGCCCTTCCGCGGGGCGCGATCCATGTAGCGCGACAGGATGGACTTCACGATGGCAAGCCGCCCCTGAAACCACCAGTAGCGGTCCTCCAACGTGTACATTTTCTCGTATTCTTCGACGTTCATCCGGGGATCCCGCGTGCAGTGAGGTGCGGGAATCGCCGCAAGCGCCCCGCAGCACAACGAAAAAGACGCGGCAGCGGTCAGCGCCGGGTCGAACGCTGCCTGACACGGGCGCACAAATCCCGCGCAGCCTCGGCCCATTCGGGGTGAAGGAACCGAAAGCCCGCTCCCTGCAAGCGGCCGGGAATGACGCGGCGACTCTTGAGGATCAGCTCCGTCTCGGTCCGCAGGAAGATCGCGCCGATCTCCAGCATCCACTCGGTCGCAGGCAAGCCGACCGGCACGCCCCAAGCCTCGCGCAGGGTCCGCATGAACTCGGCGTTGGGGAGTGGATTCGGTGATGCCAGATTCACGGCGCCGTCGATGTCCTGACGTTCGATCAGGAAGCGAACCGCCGCCACGAAGTCCTCGTCATGAATCCAAGAAACATACTGGCGACCGCTTCCGTTCGTGCCACCGAGGCCCTTCCGCACGAGCCCCAGCATCACATCCAGCACCCCGCCGGGATCGGGGCTCATGGTCATGGCGGAGCGAAGTGCCACGCGGCGGGTACCGGGGAGATCGCCCGCGAAGAAGGCCGCCTCCCACTGCTTCGCCACCTCGATGCTGAAGTTCCACTTCTCCGGCGCGCCCGGCTCGTTGCCGCCAAGCTCTCCGGTGGCTTCGTCCATGGGGCGGTCGAGCGCGTGGCGATAGATCGTGGCCGTGCTGGCGTTGAGCCACACACGGGGAGGACTGGCGAGCCGCCCGATCGCTTCCCGTAGCACGGTGGTCGAGCGCACACGGGACTCGAGCATCTGGCGACGATTCGTCGCGTTGTAGCGGCAATTGACGGTCCGTCCCGCCATGTTGATGAGCACATCCGCTCCCTCAAGCTCGCGGACCCAAGCCCCCTCTGTGATTCCATCCCACGAAACAAAACGCCCCACCATTCCGGGTGAGGCACTTCGCGTGATGACGACCACCTCGTCGCCGCTGGCGATAAAGGAACGCGCCAGGATTTGGCCGACCTGGCCGCTGCCACCGGTGATGATGATTTTCAACGGGCTTTCTCCTGACTGATGTCACTCTTCGGCGACTCGATGAAATACCACTGCAAATCGCCGTCCAACTCCACAGCAGCGTACTCGATATGCAGAATCTTGCGGGCAGCGGGCTTCTCGGACTTCATGGATCGATGCAGCAGGAGCGGACGCATCAGGAGCGCATCACCCGCAGAGGCGGTGCAGAGAACTGTCTCCGCGGAGCGCGCGAGCGAACCAAGCCGATCATCAGGAATCTTGCCGTGCCGGTGTGATCCGGGCGCTACTTCGAGGGCACCGTTATCGGCACAACAATCGTCCAGGTGCACCCGGAGCGTCAGCATGTTCTCGAGAATCCGATCCGGCGGAACGATGTGCGGAACTCCCTGTTTGGTGGTGCGCGGGCCGTAGCCCTCCGGCGTGGAAGTCCCGCGAACCGCCACGTTCAAGTCCTGATGCCAGGGAACCGACCAGTTGGCGCCGGGTGCCTTGTCGAAGACGATGATGCGGACGGGTATCGCGTCCTCCCCCAGAACCGAACGGATCGTCGCTGCTCCAACACTGGAGCGACTGAACTCATCAAGAATGGGATCGGTGCCGAGAAGGTTCCGGAGCCCCGCGCGCGGGCTCCCCGTGTCAGCCAATAACGCGGCACAGTGCTCGGCCAAACACCGCAATGCATCGGAGTCGAGAAGCCCCCGGATGATGGCAAACCCGTCGTTCGCAACACGGGACTGATCATCAGCACTCAGACGCATTGAAAAGCCCTCCGGATCTCAGGCGACACCTCTCACGGTAAACAGCGTGATGTCCGGACGGACGTTGAAGCGAACCCTGGTGAGATGTCCGGCGCCAGCGCTGATGTGTAGCTGGCGGTCGTTTGAAAGTGGGAAGTGCCCACGAGTGTATAGACGATTTTTCACGGGAAGCAGAGGAGGCGGCAGGAACGGTGGCTTGCACTGTCCACCATGCGTGTGCCCCGACAGAATCCAGCCCTTGTAATCGCCCCAAACATCCAGATCGCAAACGTCAGGATTGTGGCAAAGGACCAACGCGGCACGATCGTGATCGAGGCCGCTAAGCGCCGCGGCGGCGTTCATGCTGTTCGCCCACCAGTCATCGAAACCGATCAACTGCAACCCGTCGATGTCGATGCGTTGGTTGCGGAGCACGGTCGCTCCTGCATCAGTAAGGAGGCCGGCGACGCCTGCGGCCAGTTCCGGGTGGGACCAACCCGCGCCATAATCGTGGTTGCCGAGGATGGAATAAGTCCCCAGCGGAGCCCGTGGCAGATGTTGAAGCACGCGGGCGACGGCGGACCAGCGCGATGGATCGGGCTTGTCGGTGATGTCTCCTGTGATGACCACCATGTCGGGTTCAAGTGCAGCTGCCATCCTGAGCACGCGGATCATGTAGTCCGGATCCACGCGCGGGCCGATATGGAGGTCACTCAACTGCAGGATTGTCCGCCCCTGCCACGGTGCCGGAAGTCCCCGCATCGGCATGGGCTGGCGAATGACCTTCAGCCAGTGTGGTTCGATGAAGGTGGTATAGCCAAGGAGTCCGCTTCCCACGAGGCCAAGGGCTCCCAGCTTTATGAAGCGCCGCCGGTTCCAGTGCGAGGTCGGTGGTGGTAATTCGTCGTCGCTCATGGAACATCCCCTCTCGCCCGGCATTGCGAACCAGAGATGCGTTCAAGCGTTGGGAGAAGGTCAAGTGGACCATGCCAACCAATCTGATCGGCAGTCAACTTCTGATCGCATTGACAGGCCACGCTTTGCGTGCTCGGCTTGCTGCTATTGATGTCTATGGGGGATACAATCATGCGCATGTCGATGGTCAATCTGGTCGGTGCTGCGATGTTGCTCGCGTCGCTCACCAACGCGGGGGAAGTGACCCTGCAAATCAGTCCTTCAGCGGATCCCGTCGGGGCAGTGGCAGAGTTGATCGCAGCCGTCCAACAGGCCGGAGTTGCGCAGGAAGAGACCCAGATCACGCTCGCTCCGGGCACCTATATTTTCCAACAGGCGAGCTTCCGATCCGAGGATGGACCGTGTGCCCTCCCGGTCATCAGCGGCAACCAACTGCTGGTGCTCAGGGGGGACGATACAACGATTGAGCGGGCTTCCGGCGCAGCCCCCTTTCGCTTCTTGGACATTGCGGAGCGCGCCGATGTCTTTGTTACAGGAGTGACGTTCCGGCGGGGACGCGCCGAGGTACAGACGAGACCGCTGGCGGATTGCGGTGGCGCGATCCTGAATCGCGGACGCCTCACCCTGCACACAGTCACCGCTGAGGGGAATAGCTCGACGTTGAGCGGTGGGTTCCTTCGCAACCTGGCAGAGGGGGAACTGGTGGTCGAAAACTGCCGCTTCGTCGGCAACGCGGCGGACGCCTTCGGTGGTGCCATCGACAACGTCGGCACGATCCCCGGCGTTTTGGGTTCCCATTTCGAGAAGAATCATGCGGGGCAGGGAGGCGGCGCCTACGCGGCCTGGGGCACGAGCATCTTCCGTGAGTGCACCTTCCCGGAGAATACCGCCGGGGTCGACGGTGGCGCGATCCGTGAACTCCGGTCCGGTCAGATCCAGAATTGCGAATTCAAGCGGAACGAGGCAGCCGCGGGCGTCGGCGGCGCCATCTCCCTCCAGTGCCCTCGCGCCCTGCTGAGCGTGGCGGACAGCTACTTCGAGGGGAACCGCTCGAAGCTGAACGGTGGAGCGGTCGATGTTCGAGCGGCAACCGCCGTCATCGCAGGATCCAAGTTCATCGACAACGAGTCTGCGCAATCCGGCGGTGCCATCGGCTCCTCCGGCTCCACGCAGGTTGGGACAAGTACCTTTGTCGGAAACAAGGCCGGTAAAGACGGCGGTGCGCTCCTGAGTCACGGACGCATGATCGTGCTGTCCTGCCAGATCAAGAACAACGCTGCCGTGGCCCGCGGAGGGGGGATCTCCGACTCCAACTATCGGGCGGACAATCCCGCCCGGACGCTCACAATCAGCGCTTCTGTCCTCGCGGAGAATACCAGCGCCATCGCCCCGGCAATTTTCACCGGGGAGGAAGGTTCCTCGGTGATCAGCAAATCCAAGGTCCTCGATAACCGAGCCCTGGAGGGCGGATCTCCCATCGTGGGGCAGATCTCGACCGACTTCGAAACGGAAGTCGTCGAGGCCCGGTGAGGGTTTCTCAGTTCCGCCTGCCGAAAAGCACCCACTCGCCCGATACCCACAGCAAGTCGGCGCGTGCGCTGAACTGGGCCAGTGTGGCCTTCGACGGGCCACAAAGAAGGAAGTAGTCGTAGTGACTGCCGTGTGCATCCCAATCGAACTGGGTGGGGCGATACGGTGGCGGCGCGGGAGCCGCAGAGTCGGCCGGGATCGAAACCGGCATCAGCGGGGATTGGAGTATGTTGGGGAAGGCCGTGGTCGGGCGCCGCAGCCAATCATAGGTCGCGATGTGCAACCACGGGTCGAAGATGCCGCGGTGCAGGTTGTCGGAATTCCGCGTATAGACAATCGGTAGCACGCGAGCGCCTTCCGGGATTTCCTTCAGGAGGGGGCCGAGTGGCGCCAGCTCGCGTCCGAGGCGGACCTGTGTCGCGACAAGCCCAGTGGTTAGCGCAAGCGCCAGCCCCGCCACGCCGATGGCGTGGGATGATCGCATGGGAATCAAGGCCACCAACACGGCGAGCACGAAATACAGGTGCGCGGAAAGCCGCATGTTCACGAAGGTCCACGAAGGCTCCTTGCCGAAGGGAAGCACCAGCACGGCGAGTAGTGTCAGCCCGGCGTGGATCAGCCATCGCCGCGCGC